>JARIAV010000105.1 GCA_029257685.1 Butyricicoccus sp. | reverse complement strand
AAGGCTGTACCGATCCGACCGCGCCCAAGGTCGTTCGTGCCACGATGGGGGCGGCATTTCGGCAGGCTGTATGCCAGATGCCGCTTGCACAGGCGGTCGAAGCACTAAGGACGCAGGAGATCCCTGTCTATGCGGCTGCCCTTTCGCCGGACAGTGTTCCCATTCCAGCCGATGGCTTGCCCGACCGTGCGGCAGTCATCATCGGCAATGAAGGGCATGGCGTTACCCAAAAGGCATTGACTTTATGCGATGAAAAAATTATAATTCCCATGTCAGGGCACGCCGAATCACTCAATGCAGGCGTTGCAGCTGCCATTCTCATTTGGGAGATGACCAAAAAAGGGGGATAAATCATGTCAAAGCGCGTATACTGGCTGTGGCTTGCAAGCAAGCCCGATCTGGAAGCGGCGGTCATCCGCCGCCTGACCGAATCCTTTGGAACACCGGAATTCCTTTATGGAGCCGAGCGGGAGGTTTTGCTCAAGGCAGGATTACCCAAACGGCAGACAGACGCGCTTTGCGACAAGGATCTGTCCCGCGCTGAACATATTTTGCGGGTCTGTGAGGAAAAGAAGATCTCCATCCTGACCATTGAGGACAGTGCGTATCCGGATATCCTGCGCGAGATCGAGGATCCGCCGCCCGTACTGTATGTGCGTGGCAGACTGCCCGATCTTGAGCAAATGCCAGCCATTGCGATCGTGGGTACACGTTCTGCCTCTGCCTATGGTCTGCGCATGGCGGAGCGTTTTGGCGCCGCGCTGGCAAAGGCAGGGTTTATCATCGTATCCGGCATGGCAGATGGAGCGGATGCCGCGGCACACCGCGGCTGTCTCAAGGCTGGCGGCAAGACCATTGCCGTGCTTGCCGGCGGTGTGGATACCTGCTATCCCAAGAAAAATGAATATCTCATGGGCGATATCATGCTCTCGGGTGCGGTCATCAGTGAGAACCCACCCGGCACTGCGAATGAGGGCTTCCGCTTTCCCATCCGCAACCGCATCATTACAGGGCTCAGTGCCGCGACCTTGGTCGTGGAAGCACCTGCACGCTCAGGTGCGATGATCTCTGCGCGGCTGGCATTTGAGAAAGGACGCGAAGTCTTTGCCGTACCGGGCGCACTCGATATCGCGGCTTCCGTGGGTGGGAACCAGCTCATTCGAGATGAGATCGCACGCATCGCGACCCAGCCTATGGATCTTGTGCACGGGCTCTCCCATCTGCTCAAGACAGAGCCGCAGGAGGCACTGGTTCGCAAGGTTTGGCTGAGAGAGCTCGGTGGATACAGCAGCTTGCCCGCTCCGGAGCCTGTCCGCCCCTACCGCATCGAACGCAGTCCGGTCACGACTGTGGGTGTGCCCAAAAAGCGGACGGAGCCGCCCAAGGAGCAGGCGAGACCGCCGGAGCCCCTGCCCGAAAAACGCCTTCCGGATGATCTGGAGGGGACGGAGCGGCAGGTCGCGGAGGCGATCGTGCACGGGGCGGATACCATAGATGCCATCAGCGAAAGGACGGGACTGCCTGCTGCTGAGATCGCATCGGCCCTGACCCTTCTGGAGATCTCAGGGATCGTAGAGCAGCAAGCAGGACGGTGTATGCTGCTTTGAATGAAAATTTTCAACTGGATGCGCCACCACATAGGCGATATCCAGTCTATATAGAATACAACACTGGAGGAATACTATGTCGAAACTGGTAATCGTAGAGTCCCCTGCCAAGGCAAAAACGATTGGCAAATATCTGGGCAGCGACTATGTGGTGAAAGCCTCGATGGGACATCTGCGTGACCTGCCGAAAAAGAAGATGAGCGTGGATATCGAGCATGATTTCAAGCCTGAGTACGCGCCCATTGAGGGCAAAGACAAAATCATCAACGACCTTCGCAAGAGCGCGAAGGAATCGGATTTTGTGTACCTTGCAACCGACCCCGACCGTGAGGGGGAGGCGATCTCCTGGCATCTTCAGGCACTTTTGAACCTCAAGGAAGGGGATTTCAAGCGTGTCACATTCAATGAGATCACGAAAAAAGGCGTG
Organism: Butyricicoccus sp.; assembly: GCA_029257685.1. Taxonomy (GTDB): domain Bacteria; phylum Bacillota; class Clostridia; order Oscillospirales; family Butyricicoccaceae; genus Butyricicoccus. The sequence goes on along the minus strand of JARIAV010000105.1, from coordinate 5,474 downwards.
CGGTACGGCATCGACCATCCGCGCGATATCGATATCGATCTGGTCGATGCACAGCAGGCACGACGCATTCTGGACCGCATCGTAGGCTATCGCCTGTCGCCGTTCCTGTGGCGCAAGGTCAAGCGCGGATTGTCCGCAGGCCGCGTGCAGTCGGTTGCGACCCGTCTGGTCGTGGATCGTGAAAATGAGATCCGCGCATTCCAGCCGGAGGAGTACTGGTCGATCGAGGCCATGCTGCGCACCCAAACAGGCGGTGTGTTCCAGTCGCGTTACTATGGCGAGGCAAGCGGCAAGGTGGAGCTCAAGACCGAGGAGCAGACCATGGCGATCGTTGCCGCTGTGACCGGACAACCCTTCCAAGTATCCACCATCAAAAAAGGCAAGAAGAAAAAATCGGCGGCTCCCCCGTTTACCACTTCGACCTTGCAGCAGGAGGCTTCCCGTAAGCTGAATATGGTACCGCGCCGCACGATGAGCGTCGCACAGGAGCTCTATGAAGGCGTGGAGCTGGGCGGTGAATATGGACTCACCGGTCTCATCACCTACATGCGTACCGACTCCCTCCGCCTGTCCGATGAAGCAACGGCAATGGCGGCTTCCTATATCAAGGCGCGCTATGGCGATGCTTTCTATCCGGGCAAGCCGCGTGCGTTCAAGACCAAGGGCGGCGCACAGGATGCGCATGAAGCCATTCGCCCGTCCAATGTAGAGATCGAGCCGGATGCAGTCCGCAATCAGCTCACCCCTGACCAGTATAAGCTCTATAAGCTCATTTGGTCGCGCTTTGTTGCCTGCCAGATGGCAGATGCGATTTTGGATACCATTTCGGCGGATATCGTGAGCGCAGGACATGTGTTCCGCGCATCCGGTCATACCGTGGCCTTTCCGGGCTTTACTGCTGTATATGAAGAAAGCACAGACGATGAAAAGCAGGGTGAAAAGAGCGAAGCGGGCAAGCCGCTGCCGGTATTTGCCGAGGGCGACGTGATGCAGGCAGATAAGATCGAGCCGGCACAGCACTTTACGCAGCCGCCTGCACGCTATACTGAAGCCTCCCTTATCCGCGCGATGGAGGAAAAGGGCATTGGTCGTCCGTCTACCTATGCGCCGACCATTGCAACCATCATCGACCGCGATTATGTCAATAAGGAAAACCGGAGCCTGCGCCCGACACCGCTGGGCGAGGGCGTGACCGGACTGATGGTCGATAAGTTCAAATCCGTTGCCGACTATGAGTTTACCGCGAATATGGAGCATCAGCTCGATGAAGTCGAAGCTGGCAAGATCTCGTATGTCAAGCTGCTCCATACGTTCTATGACGGATTTGAAAGCGCACTCGAACAGGCAGAAAAGGATCTGGACAAGACCCGTATCAAGATCCCAGATGAGGAAACCGATGTGATCTGCGAAAAGTGCGGACGCAATATGGTCATCAAGTCCGGACGCTTTGGCAAGTTCCTTGCCTGCCCCGGATTTCCGGAGTGCAGCAATACCAAGGCGATGTCTGAGGATACCGGAGCATCCTGTCCGACCTGTGGTGCAAAGGTCGTCAAGAAGAAATCAGCACGCGGATATGTGTATTATTCCTGTGATACCTATCCGACCTGTCAGTTCATTACATGGGATAAGCCGCTCAAAACCAAATGTCCTGTTTGTGATTCTTCTTTGTTCCGTCATACCGATCGAGATTCCAAGGAGATCACAGATATCTGTCTGCGTGAGGGCTGTACCTATAAGGAACTGGTAAAGGAAGGCGTATCGCCAGAGGAAGCGGAAAAGAACCGCCAGCGCAGAGAAGCGCGTGCAGCCAAGGCAGCAGAGCGTGCCGCAGCCAAGGAAGCCGAGGAGGCCGAAAAGAAGGCGGCAAAGAAGACAACGCGTAAGAAGAAGGCAGAAACTGCCGAGGGCGAGGAAGCACCCAAGAAGACAACGCGCAAGAAGAAGGCGGAGACTGCCGAGGGCGAGGAAGCGCCCAAGAAGACGACGCGCAAGAAAAAGGCGGAGACTGCCGAAGGCGAGGAAGCACCCAAGAAGACAACGCGCAAGAAAAAGGCGGAGACTGCCGAGGGAGAAGAAGCGCCCAAGAAGACGACGCGCAAGAAGAAGACTGAAACTGCTGAGGGCGAGGAAGCGCCCAAGAAGACCACACGCAAGAAGAAAACAGAAACGGAGGAAGTATGAAACAAGTAACAGTGATCGGCGCAGGGCTTGCAGGCTGCGAGGCAGCATGGCAGCTGGCAGAACGCGGTATTTCTGTGGTACTGCATGAGATGAAGCCGGAAAAGATGACACCGGCACATCATTCTACGGATTTTGCCGAGTTGGTCTGCTCCAACTCGCTGCGCTCGAATGAGCTTTCCAATGCTTCCGGTCTGCTCAAGGAGGAGCTGCGCCGTTTGGGTGGACTGATCGTGCGCTGTGCAGATGAAACACAGGTCGAGGCAGGCGGTGCGCTCGCAGTAGACCGCGAAGCATTTGCAAAAAAAGTAACGGCCTGTATCGAAAACCATCCCAATATCACCGTCGTACATGGAGAAGTGACCGAGATCCCGCAGGAGGGCGAGGTCATCGTGGCAACCGGCCCGCTGACTTCCGACGCACTGTTCGATGCCATCCATGCACGCGTGGGCGGAGATTTCCTGCATTTCTTTGATGCAGCTGCCCCGATCGTGACCTTTGAATCCATCGATATGGAGAACGCATATTTTGCTTCCCGTTATGATAAGGGGACACCGGATTATATCAACTGCCCGTTCACCCGAGAGGAATTCGACGCTTTCTGGGAAGCACTCACCACAGCAGAGGAAGCCGAAGTCCATGGTTTTGAGGATAAGCTGGTCTTTGAAGGCTGTATGCCTATTGAGGTCAATGCACGCCGCGGACACGATACCCTGCTCTTTGGGATCCTCAAGCCGGTGGGTCTGCCCGATCCCAAGACGGGAAAGGATCCCTATGCAGTCTTGCAGCTGCGCCGTGACAATGCACAGGGCAGTCTTTATAATCTGGTCGGCTGTCAGACCCATCTCAAATGGGGAGAGCAGAAGCGTATTTTCTCCATGATCCCTGCACTCAGAAATGCAGAGTTCGTGCGCTATGGCGTGATGCACCGCAACACCTTCCTCGATTCGCCGCGCCTGCTCGATTATAACTTTGCGCTGCGGACGGAAGATCGGATCCGCTTTGCCGGACAGATGACGGGCGTAGAAGGCTATATGGAGTCCAATGCATCGGGATTTTTGGCAGGACTTTCCACCGCACGCAAACTGCTTGGTCAGAGTGCGCCGGATTTCCCATCTACGACTGCCATCGGCGCACTGGGGCGCTATATCGCAAATGAGACCGTGGCAAAGTTCCAGCCGATGAACGTCAATTTTGGCATCATCGACCCGCTGGGCTATAAGATCAAGGGCAAGCGGGAAAAGAATATGAAAATCTCCGAGCGGGCGCTCGAAGTGATCGACGGCATCAAAAAGGAGATGGAGCTGGAATGAGGATCGCAGTAGATGCAATGGGCGGTGACAATGCGCCCGAAGCGATCGTATGCGGCGCGGTACGCGCTGCAAAAGCATATCAGGAAGAAATCATACTCGTAGGGCAGGAGGACAAGATCCGCGCCGTCCTGCGTCAGCACCACGCGGAGGACACCAAGGGGATCGAGATCCTGCATGCTCCTGATGTGGTCGATATGCATGACGATCCGGCAACCGTCCTGCGCGCAAAGCCGGAGTCTTCCATGGCAGTCGCGCTGAACCTTGTGAAGAAAGGGGAGGCGGACGCCATTGTGAGCGCAGGATCGACAGGGGCCCTGCTTGCAGGCGCGACCCTGTTCTGTAAGCGCATCAAGGGTGTGCGCCGCGGTGCGCTGGCACCGCTCATGCCGTGCAAGGGCGGCAAGGTGCTGCTCATCGATGCAGGTGCAAATACCGAATGTACGGCGGAATATCTGCTGCAATTTGGGATTATGGGTGCGCTCTATATGGATCGCATTCAGGGCATCAAGCAGCCGCGCGTAGGGTTGGTCAATAATGGTGCGGAGGACAGCAAGGGCGATCCCCTGCGCCGTGAGGCATACGCACTGCTCAAGGCGGCACATGAGGCGGGGCAGATCAACTTCATCGGCAATGTAGAGGGACGTGATGTCCCGCTCGGTGCGTGTGATGTTGCCGTGTGTGACGGCTTTGCAGGGAATGTTATGCTCAAAACCATTGAGGGTGTAGCCAAGTTTATGGCAGGGGAGATCAAGCAGGTTTTCCTCGCCAATCTGGGAACAAAAATGGCGTATCTTGCCTGCAAAAAGGGCATGGATCAGTTCGCATCTCTGTTCGATCAGGATGCCGTGGGCGGTGCACCGTTCATTGGGATCTCGCGACCGGTCATCAAGGCGCATGGGTCTTCCAATGAAGTTGCGTTCATGAATGCGATCCGTCAGGCGATCGAGTATAAAAAGAGCGGTATGATCGAAGCGATCACAGAGAGCGTGGCGCAGATCCCGCAAGGGTGATTCGTATCAATACTGCTTTGGGGAGTAAGGGGTGCGGTTTGCTGCAAAGCGTTTGGGAATCCGTTTGGTTTTCCTTTCTGCGAAATAGGCTTGCTTCAAAGCAAGAGAGACTTTTTTGAAACTCCGTTGGGTTTTCTTTTCTGCAAAATAGGCTTGCTTCAAAGCAAGGGGAGAAGTGTCGCGGCCGCGCGACGGCGGTGTTTCTGCTCGCACATACTGCGGAGTGCTTGGAACGTCCGTTGGATTTTCTTTTCTGCTAAAAAGAATTTGCTTGGAAGCAAAGAGCAACGTGTCGCGCCGGCGACGGCGGCCAAAGAGCTGGAAACCACGGAACTTACTGTGCTATTTGCTTAAAATACTGTGCACGGTCGTTTATGACGTGGTCGACAGGGTCGACCACAGCCTTGCTGGAAAACACCCCACTGGGGTGTTTTCTGATTCAGCAAGGCCTCTGCCCTTTGGAATCCTCCCCATCCCTCTCCATCAGATCGACCTTGGTGCCGCCGCTAGGGTGTGAAAGTATGACCTCCGCCACGGGCGGGGTTTCAGCAGATCGGATTCATTCTGCGGCAATGCCCCATAGAGTGTGAATGTATGAACTCCGCCACAAGGCGGGTTTTATTGAGCCTTGTTTGGTGCTTGTTGTTTCTCCAATTATAAAACCTGTTTTTGCGTTGTTTGTACAAACAGGACTGGAAACCTTCTTTGCGTTTTCGCAGGAAGGTTTTCGTTGTTTTATGGGATCTGTCGCGTTGCCGCATCTGGAACGAGCCGACCAGTTGCGCACTGGTCGGACTGTTCCAATGCTGCGGATTCTTGATACGGGTGCTTTGTGCTCGAACGTCCATTGCTCTTTCTTTGGGTGCTGAACAGCGTTCACGCGAGCGTTCATGGAGGGGCTGGTCGGGAAGTGCCGCGCTTACTTTGTCGATTGTCCTTAAAACTCTGAACACATTTTCATTTCTGCTGATTT
>JARIAV010000218.1 GCA_029257685.1 Butyricicoccus sp. | reverse complement strand
CGTCCTTGACGCACATCTATACTCATTATACAACAACGCAAAAGATTGTCAAGAATTTAACGCGCTTTTTTTGTATAAAATTCGCATATTTCTGCCAAATTCTCGGCTCTATTTTTCGCACCTTTTGGACCGCTTGTTATTTTCTGAGTAACTTCTTATCATTTCTCTTGTGATTTCCTCTGCGCAGGCAATTCTTTTGGGAGTGTAAGCGAAAAAACGATGCCGTCCGGTACATTCTGCGCGTCACAAACGGCATGCAAAAGTGCGGCCGATGCACGAACGATCGACAGCCCTACCCCCGTTCCGCCGGACGCGCGGGAACGCGCCTTATCCGTTCGATAAAACTTCTCCCAAAGCAGGGGCAGCTCCTCCTCCGGGACCCCTTCGCCCTCATTGAACACCGTGATCTGCGCGCCCCCGTCAGGCAGCTGCTCTGCGTGGAGCGCGATGCGGCCACCATCTGGCGTATAGCGAATGGCATTGGTCATATAATTCATAACGATCTGTTCGATCAGCCTGCCATCGCTCTCGACCACGGCATCACCGGTACAGGAAACCGCCAGATCATGTCCGGCGCGCAGGACCGCTGTCTTTTCGACCGCTGTGCGCAGACAGTCTCCCAGAGGGACCGTCTCACAGCGGATGATCTCCCGTCCCAGCTCCAGCTTGGACAGGCTCAAAAGCTGCGTGACCATGGTATTCATGCGCCCGGCTTCCTCTGCGATGGTATTGCAGTAAAACGCCCGATCCTCCGGCGATTCTGCCACGCCAGCCGTCAGCCCTTCCGCATATCCCTGAATGAGGGCAATGGGTGTCTTGAGCTCATGGGACACATTGACGATGAACTCACGGCGCATGGCATCGATCCGCTCTTTTTCCTCGATCTCATATTCCAGCTGCTCATTGGAAGCGCGCAGACCATCGATCGCTTCCCGCAGATGATCGGACAGGAGATTGAGTGACTGCCCCAGCTGTCCGATCTCGTCCACACGTTCCCCCTCATACTTTTTCGAGAAATCCAGATGTGCCATGGACTGCGCGATCTCTCCCATCTCGATCAGGGGGCGGGTAAAATGGGATGCCAGCACCGCGCCCAATACCAGACAGATCAGCAAGGTCGCTGCACCGGAAATCAGAAGGAATGTGGAATTGAACATGGAATTTTGTTTCATGAACGCAAACGGGGTGCGGCCTACCAGATATCCGTCTCCCAGTCGCCCCACGAGGCAGAGAAAGTTTTCGCGCAGATCGTTCATCTGTACGACCACGAAATCCACGCCCCCGTTTTCCAGCTTATGCGGATCTGCCGAACGCAGCGCGGAGTTGACGAGCTGTGCCGTCTTCCAGTTGGAAAAGAAGCTTGGGCTGTTGTCATTTCGGGCGGCATCCGAATCATAGATCATTGCAGCACCGGCATCTAAGATGCTGAGGCGTACACTGTCACTGTTCTCGATCCGGAACAAGGTCTCAAACAGGCGTTCATTGTTGCCGGAATAATAGCTTTGACACACCCGATCATAGATCTCCGTCAGAGAGCTTTGCCGCTTCGCCATATAATAATTATCGTAAAAGAACAGGTTCAGGCAGCTGAGGACCGTGATGAACACCAATGCGACCGCGGCGATCGCGGCAAAAAACTTGAGCCGGATCGAGCGCAGCTTATGAAAGTATCTTTCCATAGAGTTCTCCGTTCTGTAATACATGATAGCATAAAAAAGGAGGACGGCTGTGCCGTCCTCCCGGACTCAGAGGCGCACCTCTGATCGTTTCCAAATTACTGCTGGATGTCCTTCTCTGCCTCAGCGATCGCCTCGAGCGGGGTCTTCTCACCGTATACGATGGAAAGCAAGCTCGGAACATAGCGGTCAAACATGCTGAAACCGATATAGGTCAGACGGCGGATCACATCCAGACTCGGCATGGTCTTCTCATCGGTCACACCGGTAGTCTTGTAGCGAACCTCGCCATCTTCCATGTCCATCTCAAAGTTGCCGACATGCAGGCCATAGTTTGCACGGGTCAGGAATTCAGCGACCTCTGCACGCTTGTCCTCGTTGATCTTCATCGGCAGATAGGTCAGGAACAGCATCGTATGCGGGTTTTCCCTGTATGCCATGAAGCGAACTTCCTTCATTGCGTCGGTATCCATGGAGAAACGGATGCGGTTGTTCTCCTCCTCCAGCGCGAAGTTCAGTCCCATATCTTCCTTGTAGTATTTTGCGATTTGCTTCAGATCAAAAGCCATTGTTTTGTCCCTCACTTTTTAAATTATGGTTTCGTAATAAAATCATATGCTTGCTTGGCATTTTTCCCACCGTAAAGGATGGATAAGATGCCCGGCGCATATCTATCAAGCATGCTGTTGCCCAGATAGAGCAACCGGCAGAATGCTTCCTGATCCAGATCCCCGGAACGGCTGACGGTTCCGACGATCTTATAATTGAGATCCCCCTCATCGAGATCCAGCTCGAATCCACCAAGGAACACACCATAGTTGACGCGTGTAATGAACTTACACACCTCCATACGGTGCTCCGGCGGGATATTGACGGGCATACGCGAGAGGAACAGCACGGTACGGCTGTTCAGGATCGTGATATCCAGTGATACATTTGACAGCTGCTGGGTTTGAAAAATGACCAAAATACGATCGGGATCGGTCTCATCCAAATGATATTCCAAATCTTCCTGCTGCAGGTAATCTGCGAATACTTTTGTAGACAGCATCCATATCACCTCGGTTCGGGATATAGTAAAAGTGTACCACAAGATCAGAAAAAAGTAAACTCATTTGCACATTTGTTTACTTTTCTATTTCAAAGCGGTAGCCATATCCCCGCACGGTGCCGATCAGGCTGCCGCAGGGGCCGAGCTTGGCGCGCAGCTTTTTGATATGGGTATCCACCGTGCGCAGATCGCCAAAATAATCATATCCCCAGACGGCATTGAGGATCGCTTCGCGCGATAACGCAATACGTGGATTGTTCTTGAAGTAGACGAGCAGCTCATATTCCTTCGGGGTCAGCTCTACATTCTGCCCCTCAACTGTTACGATGCGGCGGCGTTCATCCACCGTCAGCGCGCCAAAGGTGTCGGCTTCCTCCTCGGCGACTGTACCTGTACGCTTGAGCAGCGTCTTGACCCGTGCCGCCAATACGAGCGGAGAGAACGGCTTTGCAACATAGTCATCCGCCCCCGCTTCCAGCCCGTAGAGTTCATCGGTATCTTCGGCCCGCGCGGTCAGCATCATGACCGGAAGCGGCGTCCCCTGATCGCTTGCGCGGATGGCAGCGAGTACGCCAAAGCCATCCATTCGTGGCATCATAACATCGAGGATCACAAGTCCGAGCTCCGCACGGTGTGCTTCGATCAGCTCCAGTGCTGTCACACCATCCTCTGCTTCCAAAATCGTATGTCCATCCCGACGCAAAAAATCCGCAACCAAACGACGGATGCGCGCTTCATCATCCGCGATGAGAACCAAAGCCATAGAGAGGTCTCCTTCCAGATCGTCCTTTTATAGTATATCTGATTATAGCGTAAGTTTTTGAACTTTTCGTGAAAAAAACAAAAATTTTTTGGTTGTATCAGGCAGTCGATCGAGGATACCTCTTCCTTTATGCTTCCGTTTCCTCTGCTCGATGCCAGATCCTGACTTCCTCCTCCTCATCGTCCACCCCATCCTGATGGAGTGTGACCAGAGCGGATCCTTCCTCTTTATATCCAATGTTCATGGTATAGGCATCCTGTCCCAACGGATAGCAGCTCAACTCATAAAAGTAAACCGTCTCACCGTCTTGCTCCTCGATCTCACTGGAACGAAGCTCCAAATAGCCCTTTTCCTGATCTCCCAAGGTGTATGACCAGTCATCTGCATCGATCGTCAGAAGCTCGCCTGTTTCTTCCGCTTCCCAGATGCCGGCGACCTTTTTGAATGCAGCTTCATCCGCTTGCACCTGCTCCTCATATACAGCTTCTCTGTTTACAGAATCATCGAAAAACGCAGAAAACACGCTTTCAGCCACAATCCCCACAGCCAATACGATCAATGATATGCTGAACAGCCAGATAACGAATCCAACGATCCTGACGTTCTTGTGTTCTGTTTTTTGACCGGTTCTTGTCTGCTGTCCCCAATTGGCAGAAGGACGTGCCTGCCTTGTCTGTGTGCGCTTGCCGGAGGGCTGCTTTGCGGTTTTTTTACCAGCAGGCTGCATCTCCCAGCTGATACTGCGTTGTTTTCCATGCGGATTTGGGGTTCCGCACATTGGACAGACACGTTCCTCATCCATATAATGGATCTTGCAATGCGGGCATTTCATAAAACAACACGTCCTTTCTGGGCGATTTTATGCTTTTTCCAGCAGATGATAGATGGCTTTCGCCACACCATCTTCTG
>JARIAV010000188.1 GCA_029257685.1 Butyricicoccus sp. | reverse complement strand
GGGTATCCGCGGTGCTCCATCCCATTACGGTCGCGCCGGCGGCGATGATCGATGCCGCCCTGCTGACGGCGGTGTCCGTCCTGTTCTGGCTTGCGGCAAGACGGGGCACGCTGTCCCGTGGGATGGGTGCCTTTATGGTTTTCCTGTATGTATGTTACACAGGATATCTCATCATTCGCTAAAAAACAGGAAAACCTGTGAAATTTACAAAAAATTCTTTTTGAATGCCCTGTTGTATGGTATAATATCTGTTAAATGGCAATCGTGTCACTTTCTTCTGCCCGAAACAGAAAGAAAATAGAAAGCTATGACTTTTCAGACGGCAGGTTTTTATGATATAATAAACAGTGGCATATTGAAATCGATCATTACGCCGCGTGTGCGCGGCAAGGATTAAAGGAAGGCTTTTGAACTATGGCAGGATTACTTGAAAAAATTTTCGGTACCCACTCAAGCCATGAGCTGAAGAAGATCTATCCCATTGCGGATCAGGTCATGGCGCTCGAGGATGAGTACCGTGCGCTTTCGGATGAGCAGCTGCGCGGCAAGACCGCGGAGTTTAAGGAGAGATACCAGAACGGGGAAAGTCTCGACAAGCTGCTGCCCGAAGCATTTGCAACCATGCGCGAGGCAGCAGACCGCGTGCTGGGAATGCGCCATTACCGCGTGCAGATCATTGGCGGTATCGTGCTGCATCAGGGACGTATCGCGGAAATGAAGACAGGTGAAGGTAAGACCCTGATGGCGACCCTGCCCGCCTACCTCAATGCACTGACCGGCAAGGGCGTGCACGTTGTCACCGTCAATGACTATCTGGCAAAGCGTGACTCCGAGTGGATGGGCAAGGTCTATCGCTATCTGGGTCTGTCTACCGGTCTCGTCATCCATGCCGTGCCGCCGCAGGCGCGTCAGGCGATGTATCAGGCAGATATCACATACGGTACGAACAATGAGTTTGGTTTCGATTATCTGCGTGATAACATGGCGATCTATATGAATCAGCGCGTGCAGCGCGGTCATGCATTTGCCATCGTCGATGAGGTGGACTCCATCTTGATCGACGAAGCGCGTACCCCGCTGATCATTTCCGGTCAGGGCGAGGAGTCCACGGCACTCTATCAGCTGGCTGACCGTTTCGTAAAGACCCTGTCCGCACTGCGCGTCAAGGAAGTAGACGCGAAGGAGGAGCAGGACGATATCGACGCGGATTATATCGTCGATGAAAAGGCGCGCACGGCGACCCTGACACCGAAGGGACAGCAGCGTGCCGAGGAATATTTCCATGTCGATAACCTGTCCGATCCGGAAAACACGACGCTCATGCATCACATCAATCAGGCGATCAAGGCACGCGGCGTCATGCAGCGCGACGTCGATTATGTGGTACGCGATGGACAGATCGTGATCGTTGACGAATTCACCGGACGACTGATGTTTGGCCGCCGCTACAATGAGGGTCTGCATCAGGCGATCGAGGCAAAGGAAGGCGTTAAGGTACAGAACGAGTCCAAGACCCTGGCGACCATCACCTTCCAGAACTTCTTCCGTCTGTACGGCAAGCTGTCCGGCATGACCGGTACGGCACTGACCGAGGAGGAGGAGTTCCGCTCCATCTACAAGCTGGACGTCATCGAGATCCCGACCAACCGTCCGGTCATGCGTAAGGACAATCCGGACGCCGTTTATAAGAACGAGCGCGGCAAGATGATGGCGACCATCCGCCGCATCGAGGAGTGCCATGAAAAGGGTCAGCCGATCCTCGTCGGTACTGTATCCATCGAAAAGTCCGAGGAACTGTCCGCAATGCTCAAAAAGCGCGGCATCAAGCACACCGTGCTCAATGCAAAGTACCACGAGCAGGAGGCAGAGATCGTTGCGCAGGCAGGTAAGCCCTACGCCGTTACCATTGCGACCAATATGGCAGGCCGTGGTACGGATATCAAGCTGGGCGGTAACGATGAACAGATGGCGATCGCGACCATGCGCAAGGAGGGCTACTCCGAGGAGCTGATCGTTGAGGCATCCGGCTATGCGGATACCGATGACGAGCAGATCATTGCAGCGCGTGCGCGTTATAACGATCTGCTGAAGGAATATGGCGCGCAGGTCAAGAAGGACGCCGAAGTCGTGCGTGCGGCAGGCGGTCTGTATATCCTTGGCACAGAGCGTCATGAGTCCCGCCGTATCGACAACCAGCTGCGCGGACGTGCCGGCCGTCAGGGCGATCCGGGTGAATCTTCGTTCTATATCTCCATGGAAGACGACCTCATGCGTCTGTTCGGTTCCGAGCGCATCCAGCGCATGATGGAAAGCATGGGCATTCCGGATGACGAGCCGATCGATCAGAAGATCCTGTCCGGCGCGATCGAGAACGCACAGAAGAAGATCGAGGGTCGTAACTTTGGCGTGCGTAAGCATGTCCTTGAGTATGACGACGTAATGAATACCCAGCGTGAGACCATCTACAGCCAGCGCCTCAAGGTGCTGTCCGGTGAAGATGTCAGCAGCAATATCCTGTCCATGATCGACACCACCATCGAAAACACCGTGCGTTCGGTGATCGGTGAGCATCGCATCCTGACACAGGAGATGATCCAGGAGGTGCGTGAACACTTCATGGGGATCTTCCTCCAGAAGGATGACTGCGTATTCACCGATGAGGAGCTGGACGATCTCCAGCCGGAAGGCCTTATCAATGAGCTGAAGGATCAGGCGCACAAGGTCTACAAGGAGAAGGAGGAGGCTGTCGGCTCGAGCGTTATGCGTGAGCTCGAACGCGTGATCCTGCTGCGCAATGTAGACTCCAAGTGGATGGAACACATCGACGCGATGACAGAGCTGCGAAACGGCATCGGTCTGCGTGCTTATGGTCAGCATGATCCGGTCATCGAATACAAGCGGGAAGGCTTCGATATGTTCGACGCGATGGTAGACTCCATCCGTGAGGATACCGTCCGTATGATCTTCCTCGCACAGGTACACCGTCAGGAAGAGCCCAAGCGCGAGCAGGTCGCACATGAGACCAGCGCGATCGGTGCGGACGACGGAAGCGAGATCAAGCAGGAGCCGGTACATGTGGAAAAGATCGGCAGAAACGATCCGTGTCCGTGCGGCAGCGGTCTCAAATATAAGAAGTGCTGCGGGAAAGACGCAGAATAAAGAAATATTCTCATTTCACGCCGCGTGTGTTGTAAATACAACTGACACGCGGCGTGAAATATGATATTATAAACCTCAGTTTGTAATAGAATGAGAACAAAGGAGCGAGAAGAATCTATGTCTGCGATCAAAATTCGTGACAATATTTATGCGGTGGGGGCACGCGATCCGGAGGTTCGCATTTTTCATGGCTATGCAACGCCATTCGGCGCGACCTATAATGCGTACCTTATCATCGATGGCGATAAGCACATCCTGGTCGATAATGTAAAGGCTGCCTTTACGGAGGAGTTTTTCAAGAATATCGAGGAGATCTGTCCGGTCGAGTCGCTGGATATCCTGATCCAGAACCACATCGAGCCGGATCATTCCGGTTCTTTTCCGGAGCTGCTCAAGCGATGCCCGAACATCGAGATCTACTGCACGGCTGGTGCGCAGAAGGGTCTCAAGGCGTACTATGGCTGGGAGGGCGCATGTCATCTGGTCAAGGCAGGCGAGACCCTGAACACAGGCGCATATACCTTTGCCTTTATGCCGGCTCCGATGGTACACTGGCCGGATTCCATGCTCACTTACTTACAGGAAGAAAAGATCCTGTTTTCCAATGATGCATTCGGTCAGCATATCTGTTCCGATGCGCTCTATGATGACGAGCTGGGCGAGGCGCGTCTGTTCGAGCGTGCCATCGACTACTATGGCAATATCGTGCTTCCGTTCGGCGTACAGGTCAGCAAGCTGCTCGAAGCGGCTTCTGCGTGGGAGATCGAGCTCATTTGTCCCTCTCACGGTGTCATGCTCCGCAAGTACATCGGTGAGATGGTCGCAGCATATCTCAGATGGGCGAAGAACGAGACCGATCCGAACAAGGTCGTTATGGTCTATGATTCCATGTGGGGTTCCACAGAGGAAATGACCCGAAAGATCTGCGCAGAGTTCGAGGCAGAGGGCAAGCAGGTGCATGTACATTCCCTGCGTGACGAGCATTATTCCGCGGTGATGGGGGATATCGTCGATGCACATACCATCTGTGTCGGTGCTTCCACCCTCAACAATACGCTCATGCCGACCGTTGCGGCATTTCTGGCGTACATGAAGGGACTCAAGCCCAAGGGACGCGTGGGTCTGCCATACGGCTCCTATGGCTGGAGCGGCGAGGCGACCAAGGAAGTCTGCGAGGTCATGGAGAAGCTGGGCTGGGAAGTCCTGCCTATCCGCAAGCAGGTGTATCGCGGCTGATGCCGGTATGAAATAAAGGAGATTCGCGCGCGCCGCTCATGGGTGCGCGCTTTTCTGTGTGATAAGGAGGATACGATGCGGATGGAATGGGTTTTGGCGGCCGCAGTTGTCCTGTGTGCTGCCATCCTCTTTTTGGTCATCAAACGAACGGCGCAGATGTGCGCACGCACGCTCTTTGCCCCGCCGTATGAGCCGACACAGGCGGAGCTGGAAGCTGCACGGACCCCTTGTGTGCTGCCGGAGGCCGCCGTGGAGCTGCCAGACGGACTGGAACAGGACGTGATCTGCGCGGCGGCTGAACACGCGGCCCGTGGGTGGATGCAGGCGGTCAATGACCGAGACAGCGGCAAGCTGGCGGATATCGCCGCGGGGCTTGTCCAGCCGTTTGCGGAGCTGTGTGACAGGCAGACGGCACGCGGCGAGCGGGAACGCTTTGAGCAGATCCAAATACACGAAAGCGTGCTCACAGAGGCTGCGGACGATATGCTGACGGTGTGCGTCAGTGCGCAGGCGATCCATTATCTCGTGTGCGGCGGTCAGGTGATCCGTGGGCGCGAGGAGCTGCCCGAACAGATGGTGTGGGAGCTGACAGGGACGCCTGCTGCACCCATCCGGTTCGAGCACATCAGACAAATCAAGTGAAAGAATCTATGTGGGGGATAGAATGGAATTTACAGGACAATATGGACAGGTCTTGCTGGTGGTCTTGCCGCTGGTGTTCTTGGGTGCGGTCGTGGATTCGATCGCAGGCGGTGGGGGACTGATCTCCCTGCCTGCCTATATGATGGTACTGCCGCCGCATATTGCAGCAGCGACCAATAAGTTTGCGGCGAGTTTCGGTACGCTGACCTCGCTCGTGCGCTTCCTGCGCTCCGGCAAGGTGCATTTGAAGGTCAGCCTGATCGCGGCCGCCGGTGCGCTCATCGGCTCGCCCGTTGGGGCACAGATCCAGCTCCGGATCCCGGCGGTATGGCTCAACCGGATGCTGCTTGTGCTGCTTCCGTGCATTGCAGTCTTTTTGATGGTGCGCCGTGATCTGGGGGCAGACACCGAGGAGACAGCCTTTCCGTTCACCGGAAAGACAGCCGTGCAGACGTTCCTCATTGGACTTCTGATCGGGGGCTATGACGGGCTCATTGGACCGGGGACGGGCACGTTCCTGATTTTGGCGTTCTGCTCGGTTTTGCACTTTCCCATGCTGCTGGCGTCAGGCAGTGCGAAAGTTGTGAATTTTGCGTCCAATATCTCTGCGCTCGTGGTCTATATCCTGCATGGACAGGTGCTCTTTTCCGTCGGCATCCCGGCGATGCTGTGCGCGATCGTGGGCTATCAGGTGGGGGCACATATGGCACTCAGGGGCGGCGCAAAGGTCGTGCGCGTGCTGATCTTTGTGGTATTGGGCATTTTGCTGGTAAAAACCGGCTATACGGTGTTCGTTCCTGCTGCATAAGCAGGAAAACCTTGTACATTGCGTGAATATGATTGCATTTTATAGCGAATCCTGCTATAATCCTTTTAGATGAAAATCGTTTTCGGAGGAATATATTTATGAAGTTAGGCATTGTGGGTCTGCCGAATGTCGGAAAATCGACCCTATTTAACGCCATTACCAACGCAGGCGCAGAGAGCGCGAACTATCCGTTCTGCACCATCGACCCGAACGTGGGCATGGTCGCCGTTCCCGATCATCGTTTGCAGCCCCTGACCGATCTCTATCATGCGAAAAAGACGACACCTGCTGTGGTCGAGTTCGTAGATATTGCAGGTCTGGTGCGCGGTGCGTCCAAGGGGGAGGGTCTTGGCAATAAGTTCCTGTCCCATATCCGCGAGGTCGACGCGATCGTTCATGTCGTGCGCTGCTTTGAAAATGAAAATATCGTGCATGTAGATGGCTCTGTCGATCCCTCCCGTGATATCGAGACCATCAATCTGGAACTGGTGCTGTCCGATATCGAGCATATCGACCGCCGCCTCGATCGCGTGCGCAAGGCTGCAAAGGCAGACAAGAAGCTCGCAGCCGACGTGCAGATCCTGGAAGCGCTGAAGGCACATCTCGAAGAAGGCAAGACCGCGCGTACCTTCCCGGGCTTTGCAGATGACGACGATGTACGCCGCGTGCTGGGGGAATCCGATCTGCTGACCGCGAAGAAAGTCATCTATGCAGCCAATATGGATGAGGCTGGTTTTACGGGCGATCAGACAGAGAATGCGCGCCTCAGTGCCGTTCAGAAGATCGCGGAGGAGGAAGGCGCGATGGTACTTCCCATCTGCGCAAAGCTGGAGGAGGATATCACAGGACTGGAGCCGGAAGAAAAGGAAATGTTCCTGTCCGATCTCGGCTTGGAGGAGTCCGGACTGGATCGCCTCATCCGTGTCTGCTACGATCTGCTGGGGCTCATGAGCTACCTGACCGCAGGCGAGCAGGAGGTGCGCGCATGGACCATCGAGAAGGGGACCAAGGCGCCGCAGGCAGCCGGAAAGATCCATACCGACTTTGAGCGTGGCTTCATCCGCGCAGAGGTCGTATCCTATGAGGACCTGATGCAGTGCGGCTCACTGCCGGCTGCAAGAGAAAAGGGTCTGGTTCGCTCCGAGGGCAAGGAATACATCATGCAGGATGGCGACGTTGTGTTGTTCCGCTTTAATGTATAACGTGGAAAGACACTTTTTGGGGATGCGGATGCGTCCCCTTTTTTCGGAGGATACCGGTATGCAGTTGTAATTGTATGGTGCATCGAATACAATAAAACTATCTGGATGGATATAAAATATGAACTCGAATGGGGGACGGATGGATAGAATGGATAGACATAAGAAGAATATTTCCGTTGACGATATTTTGAATGAATACGCGGCGATGGAACAGGAGGATACGCCCAGGCCGCGCACGCGTGCGACGATGGATGCGAGCGGGGACTTGGTGTGGAGACCGGCAGCAGCACGGCAGGAGCCGCAGACGGCATCCACGCCGGCGGCAGCTCAGCAGCGTCCAGCCGCAGGCGGCCGAAAAAAACCACAGCCAAAGGCGGCTGCTCCAAAGAAAAAGGCGGCATCCGCAGGAACGCCCAAGCCGCCCAAAAAGCCGAAGAAAAAGAGCAAGGCAGGCCTGATCGCCCTGTGTACGGTTGCGATCCTCGGCTGTGCCGGCGTCGGTACGGCAATGGGATATACATATATGACCCATACCATTTTCCGCGGCGTTCGCGCAGGCGCGATCGATGTCGGGGGCATGAGTCTGGCGCAGGCGGCCAATAAGATCGCAGCAGAGGCCAGCACGTTGGTCGAGAACGGAAGTATTCCGGTCAAGATCTATGATAAGCAGTATGAGCTCAAGATCAGCGAGGTCACCGATGGGGTGGATCCGCTGGAGAGCGCACAGGCGGCATTTGATATCGGACACAAGGGCGGTATGGTGGAGCGCGTATCCAAGGCAGTCGGCGGACTGTTTGAGGAGCAGGACGCAAAGCTTGTGATGAAGCTCGATCAGGAGAGCCTCAAAGCAAAGCTCGACGCCATCACGGCGGAGGCGATCACCGAGCCCAGTCCGGAGTCATGGACGCTCAATGGTACCGATCTGATTTTGACCATGCCCAAGCCCGGTGTCAGCTTCGATCGGGAAAAGGTGCAGGACGATATCCTGAACAAGATCAAGACGATGGATTTTACGCCTTATGAGGTCGAGACCCAGCTGACAAAGCCGCAGCCGCTCAACGTCGCTGAACTCAAGCAGAAGGTGGACCGTCAGCCGACCAATGCGATCGTGGATAAGACCGATGGTAAGACCATCATTCCGGAGCAGAACGGGATCGTCATGGACGCGGCACAGGCACAGATCATCATTGGCGACGGCACCGCGCCGCAGTACACCATTCCGGTCAGCGTGACACCGGCGACCGTGACCAAGGAAGTGCTCGACCGTGCGCTGTTCCGCGATGTGCTGTCATCGGCATCGACCAACCTCAATACCGGAAATCAGTCGCGTACAAGCAATGTTACGCTGGCAGCAAAATATATGAACGATACCATCCTGAACCCCGGCGAGGAGTTTTCCTATAATGGCATCGTAGGCCCGCGTACACCGGAGCGCGGCTTCAAGACGGCTGGTGCATACGTCAATGGCAAGGTCATCGATGATGTGGGCGGCGGTGTCTGCCAGCCCTCGTCTACGCTGTATATGGCGGTGCTGCGTGCCGATCTTGAGGTCACAGAGCGTACCAACCACTCGATGACGGTCGCCTATACCCCGCTCGGTCAGGATGCAACGGTAAGCTATGGCAGCTTGGATTTCAAGTTCAAAAACAATACGCCTTACCCTATCAAGATTGTTGCCGTGCGCGAAGGCGGCGAGATGAAGACCACCATCTATGGCACCAAGTCAAGCGATAAAACAGTAAAGCTGGAGACCGAGGTGCTGGAGACCCTGGATCCGACAACGGTGGAAAAGAAGGATGCGTCCCTCAAGCCCGGTGCGAAAAAGGTCGATCAGACCGCGACGACCGGTTACAAGACCGTGACCTATAAGTATGTAACGGAAAATGGAGAGACCAAGAAAGAGGTCGCAAACCATTCCAGCTATCGCAAGCGCGACAAGGTCGTTCTGGTTGGGCCGGAGCAGAAGGCTCCAGCCGCAGCAACGGAGAAGCCCAAGGAACCGGCGAACAGCAAACCGGAGGATGGCAAGCAGGAGAGCAAGCCCACTGAGCCGGACGCAGGCACAGGCGGTGCGGCAGAGCCGGCCCCTGCCCCCGCTCCGCAGGAATCGTCCGATACACCGAATGATCCGGAGGGGCAAACGCCCTGAGAAAGGAAGAAGTAAACTTTGGAATCAACGAATTTGCGCAGGCGAGCCAAGCAGATCGCAAAGCAATGTGTGATGCGCAATCTCATGCAGGTCATGGGAGCGATCCTTGTCTGTATGCTTCCGCTGATGCTGACCACCAGCCTCGTCAACAACTATTTACTCACGACCGGTGAGGTACTGCTGCCCCTTCTGCTGTATCTGGGCAGTGTCCTGCTGCTTGTACTGCCGCTCCTGTATGGGGTCATGGCGTATTTGAGCGAACTGCTGTTGGTGGGAAATGCTTCGATCCTGTGTGCGTTCGATACGCTCACCAGCATCCCTCAGTATCTGCGCAGTCTGCGCTTGGGGGTCTGCATCTTTGTGCGCACCGTGCTTTGGCTCTGTATCCCGTTCGGGATCACCACTGCCTATATCTATATGGTGGTCAACCAGAATCCACAGGCGGCTGGAGAACCGGAATTCTTTCTCCAGATGGTCAGTCAGGCGGTGGGGCTGTATACCATCATCAGTATCCCGTTTACGGCGCGTGTGCTCTGCTATCTGGGCGCGTATCCGCTCATGCTCCGCAATGCAGATCTTGGGGCATGGCAGGCGACCAAACAATCCGTGCGCACGCTCAAGGGGCATTGGAAGGCGATGATCGTCTTTCTGGTGAGCTTTTTTGGCTGGCAGCTGTTCGGTATTTGGACGATGGGCATTGGTATGCTTTTTTACTGGGGCTATCTCCTGTCCGCGTTCCTCGTCTATTTTCAGACCGTGGAGCAGGGAGCGGACTTCCCGCCCAAGGCGGACGATATGCAATGAATCAAGATACCCGTTTTGCCGTATTTTGCGGCAGACGGGTATTTTTTCTGTATTTGGATAAAAATATATTGATTACATATCGAAATTCCGTTATGATATAAGATAGATTGAACAAGTACAGGAGGAATGAGAGAAAATGGAGAAAAAACCATATTATATCTCAACAGCCATTGCGTATACCTCAGCAAAGCCGCATATCGGCAACACCTATGAGATCGTGCTCGCTGATGCGATCGCACGCTATAAGCGCATGACCGGCTATGAGGTCTACTTCCAGACCGGTACGGATGAACATGGTCAGAAGATCCAGGAGAAGGCAGAAGCGGCAGGCATCACCCCGCAGCAGTATGTAGATAACGTAGCAGGTCAGATCAAGAGCATCTGGGATCTGATGAATACGACCTATGATCGCTTTGTGCGCACCACAGACCCCATGCATGTGGAAAAGGTACAGAAGATCTTCAAGAAGCTCTACGATCAGGGCGATATCTATAAGGGCTCCTACAAGGGCAAGTATTGCACCCCCTGCGAATCCTTCTGGACAGAGAGCCAGCTCGTGGACGGCAAATGTCCGGACTGCGGCAGACCGGTCGCAGACGCAGAGGAAGAAGCATACTTCTTCCGTATGAGCAAGTATGCCGACCGCCTGATGGCACATATCGAGAGCCATCCGGATTTCATCCAGCCGGAATCCCGTAAGAATGAAATGGTGAACAACTTCCTAAAGCCCGGTCTTCAGGATCTCTGTGTCTCTCGAACCTCCTTCAGCTGGGGCGTTCCGGTCACGTTCGATGACAAGCATGTCGTGTATGTATGGCTCGATGCGCTCACGAACTATATCACTTTCTGCGGCTATGATCCGGACGGCAGCCATGACGAACACTACAAGAAGTTCTGGCCGGCAGATGTCCACCTCATCGGTAAGGATATCATCCGCTTCCATACCATTTATTGGCCGATCTTCCTTATGGCACTCGGTGAGGAACTGCCCAAGCAGGTATTTGGCCATCCGTGGCTGCTGGTGGGCGACGGCAAGATGTCCAAGTCTGCGGGCAATGTCATCTATGCGGACGATCTCGTCAAGCATTTTGGCGTAGATGCCGTGCGTTACTATGTCCTGCATGAGATCCCGTTTGCAAACGATGGTGTGCTGACCTATGAGATGATGATGGAACGCATCAATGCAGAGCTTGCCAATGTGCTCGGCAATCTGGTCAACCGTACCATTGCAATGGATCATAAATACTTTGCAGGTAAGATCATGGAGCCGTGTGAAGCCGAGCCGGTCGATGAAGAACTGAAGGCGATGGCACTGGCACTGCCGGCACGCGTAGAGGCCAAGATGAACGGTCTGCATGTGGCAGATGCCATCGACGAGATCTTTGCGCTGCTGCGCCGCTCCAACAAGTATATCGATGAGACCATGCCGTGGGCACTGGCAAAGGAGGAAAGCAAGCAGGCGCGTCTCGGTACCGTCCTGTACAATCTGCTCGAGTCCATCCGCTTTGCCGCAACCATGCTGAAACCCTATCTGCCGGAGACCGCGGAGAAGATCTTCCGTCAGCTGGGCGTAGAAGATACCGGTATCGACTCTCTGGCGTCCTTTGGTGGTATGCCGGTCGGCGGAAGCGTTGGACAGGCTGAGATCCTGTTTGGCCGTATCGACATTGCAAAGAAGCTCGAAGAGATCGTCGGCACGGAAGAAAAGCCGGCAAAGAGTGACAAGAAGCAGGAAAAGGCAGCCAAGAAGGAAGAAAAGAAGGCGAAGAAGGTCGAGGTTCCGGAAGGCTGCATCACGATCGATGAATTTGCCAAGGTGGAAATGACCGTGTGCAAGGTTCTGGCCTGCGAGAATGTGCCCAAGAGTGAGAAGCTCCTGAAGTTCCAGCTGAACGACGGCACAGAGACCACTCGTCAGATCCTGTCCGGCATTGCCAAGCACTATCGTGCAGAGGAGCTGGTCGGAAAGACGCTGGTTGCCTGCACCAATCTGCCGCCGCGTAAGATGATGGGGCAGGAATCCAACGGTATGATCCTGTCTGCGGTCAGAGAACTGGCAGACGGTGGCGAGGAACTGCATCTGGTGATGCTGGATGACGCCGTACCGGCTGGTGCGAAGCTGTGCTGAGGACAGCTTTGCTGAAATGATGGATCATGTGGAAAGGGCGCGAGGGAAATTCCTGCGCCCTTTTCTTGATTCATAGACAATCAAACATGAAGTATTTGGAACAGGAGGACAGGCTTGTTAACTGTATTTGATACACATGCGCATTACGATGCGGAACAATTCGACGCAGATCGGGATACACTCCTTGCGGGAATGCCGGAGCAGGGGGTACAGCTGATCCTGAACCCCGGCTGTGATCTGGAGACCAGCCGCAAGGCCGTCAGCTATGCAAACCGATACCCTTGGATGTATGCGGCGGTGGGGTATCACCCCGAGAATATCGAGGGCATGACCGAGGAACAGATCGCCGATCATCTGTCTGAGATCGAGGAGATGGCAAAGGATCCGCGCGTCAAGGCGATCGGTGAGATCGGGCTGGATTATTATTGGTGTAAGGAACCTGCCGCGCGCAAATGGCAGCAGGAGGTCTTTCGGATGCAGATGCGCATGGCAAAGCGTCTTGGACTGCCCGTTATCATTCACGACCGTGAGGCACATCTGGACAGCCTGACCATCGTGGAGCAGTATCCCGATGTGAAGTGCGTGTTCCACTGCTATTCCGGCTCGGCGGAGTTTGCAAAGCAGCTTCTGGAGCTTGGCTGTATGCTGTCGTTTACCGGTGTCATCACCTTCAAGAACAGCAAAAAGGCGAGAGAGGCTGTGGAGGTCATCCCGATGGATCGCCTGATGATCGAAACCGATGCACCCTATATGGCGCCTGAGCCCTATCGCGGCAAGCGCAATTCCTCCCTGTATGTCTACCGTATGGCGGAGACGATCGCGGAGATCAAGGGTATCTCACCGGAGGAAGCCGCACGCATCACCATGGAAAATGGGAAACGATTCTTCGGGATCGATTGAGAGAGATAAGAACTATCCTTATGTGAGGAAAGCTGATGGATCTGAAACTAAGTGGATTTAACCGGAAGGAAGTCCTGCAATATCTGCGCTGGACGGGGAGTGAGATCCCACCCGAGGTCGATACGATGATCGACGAATGTGTTGCCGAGACGCTGCGTGTGGTGCAGCCGCGCTATACCTATCGCATTTTTCCCATCGAGCGGGAAACGAAATCACCGCCGATCGCCTTTGCCGGACAGGATATCCAGACAATGCTGACCACCAGCGAGCGGGTCGTTTTCCTTGCGGCAACGCTGGGGAATGGACTGGAGCTTGCCATCCGCCGCGCACAGGTACGCGATCTGTCCCGTGCGATCGTGCTGGACTGCTGCGGCTCGGCGGCGATCGAAGCAGTATGTGATCTGGCAGAGCAGGAGATCAAAGCAGAGCTTTCTGACGAACTGTACTTGACCGATCGGTTCAGTCCGGGGTATGGCGATCTGCCGATCGCCTTGCAGCATGAATTCATCCGGACGGTGGATGCACCGCGCAAGATCGGTCTCACCGTGACCAATACACATATTTTAACGCCGCGCAAGTCCGTAACGGCACTCATCGGCATTGCAGACACACCACAGACCAAGCGTTTTCGTGGCTGTGCCTACTGCTCGATGTTTGAAACCTGCGCATTTCGAAAGGCTGGAAAAACCTGTGGGAGAGAATAAGAAATTATGGTATTTAGATGGTGCAATGGGGACCATGCTGCAAAGTGCAGGACTGGAAACCGGACGCGCACCGGAGGGGCTGAACCAGACAGACCCTGCTCTCATTACCGAGATACACCGCGCCTATCTGGAAGCAGGCGCACAAATCCTGTATACGAATACCTTTGGTGCAAACCGCGAGAAGCTGGCGCATGAGGGGCTGCCGGTGGCAGAGACGGTCGCAGCAGGTGTCGCCTGTGCAAAGCGTGCCATAGAGACATTCTGCGCCGATCATCCCACGGCTGTGCGTCCGCGTGTGGCACTCGATATCGGGCCCATCGGACAGCTGCTAGAGCCATACGGCACGCTCGCCTTTGAGGATGCGTATGAGATCTTTCGGGAAATCATAGACGCAGGAAAGGAAGCCGATCTCATCATATTTGAGACGATGACCGATCTGTATGAGGTCAAGGCGGCGGTGCTGGCGGCAAAGGAGAACAGTACGAAGCCTGTCTTTGTGACCATGACCTTTGAGCCCAATCACCGCACCTTTACGGGCTGCTCAGTCGATGCGATGTGCGCCGTGCTGGAGGGCTTGGGCGTGGATGCGCTGGGTGTCAACTGCTCACTGGGGCCGGAGGAGCTCTATCCGATCGTGCGGCGCATGAGCGAGCTCACCACCCTGCCGCTCATCGTCAAGGCGAACGCCGGTCTGCCCGATCCGGAAACTGGGGTATACAGCATTACGCCTGAACAGTTTGCGGCAGATATGGCAAAGTTTGTGCCGCTTGGCGCGTGCTATCTGGGCGGCTGCTGCGGTACACGACCGGATTTTATCACCGAGCTCATCGAACAGACCAAGGGACAGAGCCCGTCGGAACGGGAGATCACACGGCGTACGGTTGTCTGTACCCCGACCGAAACCGTGGTGGTGGATGGCGTGCGCGTGGTAGGAGAACGCATCAATCCGACCGGAAAGAAGCGGTTCCAGCAGGCCCTGCGCGAGGGCGATCTGGACTATGTATTGGGACAGGCAGTCGAGCAGGCGGAGGCAGGGGCGCATATCCTCGATGTGAATGTCGGCCTGCCCGGTGTGGATGAACCGGAAATGATGGTGCGCGTCGTCAAGGCGATCCAGTCGGTGACCGATCTGCCCTTGCAGATCGACTCGTCCAATTCGGATGCGCTGGCAGCCGGCTTGCGCGTGGTCAATGGCAAGGCGATCGTAAATTCCGTTAATGGAGAGCCGGAGGTGCTCGCGCGTGTCCTGCCATTGGTCAAAAAATATGGTGCGGCAGTCATTGGACTGACTATGGATCAAAACGGCATTCCGGCAACAGCAGAAGAACGCTTTGCCATTGCGGAGCGTATTTTAAAGGCGGCATTGTCCTATGGCATTCCCAAGGAGGATGTGTTCATCGACTGCCTGACCCTCACCATATCCGCCGAGCAGGACAAAGCCCTGGAGACCCTGCGCGCTATGGAGATGGTGCGTGACCGTCTGGGGCTGCACTGCACACTGGGCGTTTCCAATATCTCCTTCGGCTTGCCCAACCGCACGCTCATCACGACGAGCTTTTTGACGCTGGCAATGGCATCCGGTCTGGATCTTCCCATCGTCAATCCCAATACTGCGGCGATCATGGACACCATCCGCGCGTTCAACGTGCTGTATAACCGTGACCGCAATGCGGAAGCATACATTGCGGCATATTTGCAGGAAGCACCGCAGAAAGCCACACAGCCGACGGAGAATAAGCAGATGACGCTTCCGCATGCGGTGGAAAAGGGACTCAAGGATGAGGCACGGCGGATCACTGTGCAGCTGTTGGCACAGGGAAAGCCGGAGCTCGAGGTCGTCAATGAACTTCTGATCCCTGCACTCGATGTCGTGGGCGGTCGGTTCGAGCGCGGCGAGATCTTCCTGCCGCAGCTCATCAATTCCGCAGGTGCGGCACAGGAGGCTTTCGAGATCATTCGCACGGAGATGGCGAAGAAAGGCTCTGCGACGGTCAGCAAGGGGACGGTCATCGTGGCAACGGTCAAGGGCGATATCCACGATATCGGAAAGAATATCGTAAAGACCATTGTAGAGAACTATGGATACCGTGTGATCGATCTCGGACGGGACGTGCCGGTCGAGACGGTCGTGCAGGCGGCCATCCGTGAGGATGTACACCTCATCGGGTTATCTGCTTTGATGACAACAACGCTTGCCAGCATGGAAGAAACCATCCGCGCCCTGCGGAAAAGCGGGCATCCATGCAAGATCTGGGTGGGCGGTGCGGTACTCACGCCCGAGTATGCCAGAAAAATGGGTGCAGATTTTTATGCACGCGATGCCAGAGAGTCGGTCGATATCTGTAAGGAAGTATTGGGGTAAGAAGTCATGGAACTGAGAGACTATTTGAAGCACAAGACCCTGTTATTTGATGGTGCGATGGGCACATATTTCCAGAGCGTATTCGCAGATGAAGTTGGAAAATGTGAGTTTGCCAACTGCACCGCACCGGAGCGCGTGGCAGAGGTACACCGCGCTTACCTGAGCTGCGGAGCACGCGCGATCAAGAGCAATACCTTTGCAGCCAATACGCATGCCTTGGAGTGTGGATTCGAGCGCGTGCGCGAGGTCATCGTGCGTGGCTGGAAGATCGCCGAGCGGGAAGCACGGCAATACCGCGCATTCGTTTTTGCAGACATCGGCCCCATTCCGGACGCGGATGGAGAATATGAACAGATCGTGGATGTTTTTCTGGAACTGGGGGCAAAGAATTTCCTGTTTGAGACCTTTTATGATGACAGTGAGCTTTACGGACTTGCGGCATATATCAAGGCACGGTGTCCGGATGCCTTCATCATCACCTCCTTTGCAGTCCTGCCCGATGGCTTCACCCGAACCGGACTGCCCATTCGCCCGCTCTTGCAGCGCGTGACCGCATGCCATTTGATCGATGCCGCAGGGCTCAACTGTGTTTCCGGCCCCAATCATCTGCTCACACAGGTAAGGCGCAATGCCGATCTGTTCGGCGTGCCGCGCGGACAGGCAGAACCCATTCTTTGGAGCATCATGCCCAATGCGGGATATCCGACAATCGTGGATGGACGGACCTTCTTTGAGACCCGTCCGGATTACTTTGCAGAGCGTATGAGAGAGATCCTGTCTGCCGGCGTGCAGATCATTGGCGGCTGCTGCGGTACCACGCCGGAGCATATCCGGCTGACCTCGGAGATCCTGCCGGAAGCTGAGGTGCAGCCGATGGGGGCGGTGCAGCACAGCCTGCCCGTTCCGCGCAATGTGCAGAACCGGCTCACAGGCAAGCTGCGTGCCGGAAAGCGTGTCGTTGCCGTTGAGCTGGATCCGCCCGCCCATGCACAGCTCGATTCGTTCATGGCAGGCGCGCACGCCTTGCAAAAAGCAGGCGTGGACGCCATTACGATCGCAGACTGTCCGGTCGCGCGCGCCTCAATGGACAGCTCCATGCTGGCTGCAA
>JARIAV010000151.1 GCA_029257685.1 Butyricicoccus sp. | reverse complement strand
TCCGCTTCCAAAATCTGGTTCCCATGCCTGCCGCATATTTTGCATATAGTGGCAAATACTAGCGATACACAATTCAATCTGGCATGGAGGGATTTTATATATGAAAGCAACTGGTATCGTGCGGCGGATCGACGACCTTGGCAGAGTCGTCATCCCAAAAGAGATCCGGCGCACCATGCGCATCCGTGAGGGCGATCCGCTGGAGATCTACACCGCACGCGACGGAGAGGTCATTTTCAAAAAATATTCTCCGATGGGCGAGCTGGAATCCTTTGCAGGCGAGCTTGCCGAAGCCTTATCGCGTACTGCCGGACTTTCCTGCGCGATCTGCGACCGAGACGCGGTGATCGCGGCTGCGGGCGGTGCGAAAAAGGAGCTTGCGGAAAAATCGATCTCACCCGATCTGGAATCCTTGATGGAGCAGCGTCATATCTATGAACATACGACGCCGGACTCCATCGTGCATGTATCGAACAATGACACCTATCATGTTGTCGTTGCAGCCCCCATCATTGCCGAGGGAGATGTGACCGGCTGTGTCACGCTCGTCAGCGATACCGACGATGTGCTTGCGACCGAGGTGGAAAGCAAGCTCAGTCAGACTGCGGCAAGCTTCCTCTCTCGTCATGTCACGATGTGACCACAAATGCTGTCCTGTTGCTTGGGGCAGCATTTTCTCTTTCCCGATCCATATCTCCAGATCCCCGCCCGATCCAAAACCGCGCGCTTTCCGATCGTCCTGCATCCCATAAAATCTAGTGGATTGAACAAATCTGACCGGATAGGATTCTGCATTTTTTTCGTTTTTACTGTTGTCGGCGGTTGTCAGAACCGTTATAATAAATAAGGAATATCCACGGGTGCTGCCCGTAAGAATACTATATCGAAAGAGGATTTATCTATGGAGAGAATGATTGGTACCGTATCGCGCGGTGTACGTGCCCCCATTATCCGCGAAGGCGATGATCTGGCGCAGATCGTTGTCGATTCCGTTCTGGCTGCATCTGAAAATGCACCGTTCACCATCGGAGACCGTGATGTCATCGCTGTGACCGAGGCTGTCGTAGCGCGTGCACAGGGCAACTATGCAAGCGTGGACAACATCGCTTCTGATGTAAAGAGCAAGCTGGGCGGCGGCACAGTGGGTGTCATCTTCCCGATCCTGAGCCGTAACCGCTTTGCGATCTGCCTGCGCGGCATTGCAAAGGGCTGCAAGAAGGTCGTTCTGATGCTGAGCTATCCTTCTGACGAAGTGGGCAACCACCTGATCGATCTCGACGAGATGGATGAAAAGGGTGTCAACCCGTGGACAGACGTACTCTCCGAGGAGAAGTACCGTGAACTGTTCGGCTACAAGACCCATGTATTCACCGGCGTAGACTATGTGGACTACTATAAGAAGCTCATCGAGGAGTCCGGCGCAGAGGCTGAGGTCATCTTCGCAAACGATCCCCGTGCGATCCTGCAGTACACCAAGCATGTCCTCAACTGTGATATCCATACCCGCGCACGCACCAAGCGCATGCTCCTGAAGGCTGGTGCTGAGGTCGTATGTTCCCTCGATGATATCATGACCCAGAGCATCGACGGCTCCGGCTACAATGACCGCTTCGGTCTGCTCGGCTCCAACAAGGCCACCGAGGACACCGTAAAGCTGTTCCCGATCCATTGTGACGAGATGGTCGCGAAGATCTGCCAGATGATGAAGGAAAAGACCGGCAAGAACGTCGAAGTCATGATCTATGGCGACGGCGCATTCAAGGATCCGGTCGGCAAGATCTGGGAGCTCGCTGATCCGGTCGTTTCTCCGGCTTATACCCCAGGTCTCGAGGGCACGCCGAACGAAGTCAAGCTCAAGTATCTCGCAGATAACGACTTTGCAAACCTGTCCGGTGACGCACTCAAGGACGCGATCAAGGACTACATCCACGAAAAGGACGAGAAGGCAAAGGATCTCAAGGGTACGATGGTCACACAGGGCACGACCCCGCGCCGCCTGACCGATCTCATCGGCTCGCTGGCTGACCTGACCTCCGGTTCCGGTGACAAGGGCACCCCGATCATCTATATTCAGGGCTACTTTGATAACTACACTCGATAACATACCACGCTCAGGCAGTATCCGATCTTCGGATGCTGCCTTTCTTTTCTCCTTCTTGCGCAACTTGAATGTTGCCAAAATGTATCCCGATTCGCGTGGAGATATGGTATAATAAAAATGATCGCTTCCCCTTTGCTGCTGTGCAGCATTCGATCGATGATAAAATTCCAGAGCTGGAGGTTTTCCTATGCAGAACTTTACATATTGTGCCCCAACCAAGGTCATTTTTGGTCGTGGGGTCGAATCCCAAATCGGCAGTACCCTCAAGGATCTCGGCGCTTCCCGCGTGCTCCTGCACTATGGCAGCGGCTCGGTCAAGAAAAGCGGACTGCTGGACACCGTTATCACGTCCCTGACGCAAGCCGGACTTTCCTATGCGGAACTGGGCGGCGTTGCGCCCAACCCCAAGCTGTCCTTTATCCAGAAGGGCATCGACTTCTGCCGCGCGGAGCAGATCGACTTCATCCTTGCCGTGGGCGGCGGCTCCGTCATCGACTCGGCAAAGGCGATCGGAGTCGGTCTGGCAACCGGAAACGATCCTTGGCAGTACGCTGCGACAGGCACGCATCCGGAGGCAAACGAAGTCTTCCCCGTGGGCGTTGTGCTGACCCTTGCGGCTGCCGGAAGTGAAATGTCCAACTCCGACGTGATCACCAACGATCTTGTGACCCCTTGGGTCAAGCAGGGCATCACCTCTGAGACCGTTCGTCCACTCGTGGCATTCTTAAATCCGGAAAACACCTATACCGTCTCCAAGTTCCAGACCGGCTGCGGCATCGTGGATATCATGATGCACACAATGGAGCGTTATCTCACAGGAGACGGCGAATGTGATCTGACCGAGCGTCTGGCAGAGGCCTTGCTGGTTTCCGTGCGGGAGGCCGGACGGACTGCCATCGCGCATCCGGACGACTATGAAGCGCGTGCGACCCTGATGTGGGCATCCTCCCTGTCCCACAATGATCTGACCGGCTGCGGCAAGCAGCGCAAGTTCCCTGCGCACAAGCTGGAGCATCCGATCTCCGCCCTGCATGACAACGTGGCGCATGGTGCCGGTCTGTCCGTCATCTTCCCTGCGTGGGCACAGTACGTCATGCAGCATGATCTCATGAAATTTGCACAGCTGGCAAACCGCGTCTGGGACTGCCCGATGAACTTTGACCATCCGGAGCGCACCGCGCAGGCAGGGATCGAGACCATGAAGCGTTATTTTGCCGAAATCGGGATGCCGACCCGCATGTCTGAGCTGGGTATCACCCCGGCGGACTATGCCCCGATCATCGATCTGACCACCAAGGGCGGCAAACAGCCGGTCAAGAGCTATATCGATCTGTACCCCGATGATATCCGTGCGATCTACGCACTTGCTGAATAAAGCAGGAGGTATTTTTATGAAACGTTTGTTTTCCCGTATATGCGGTGCTGCATTCGCTGCATCGCTGGTGCTTGCCGCCGTACCTGTGCCGACAGCCGCTGCCGCCGGTATTCAGGTCACGCTGGACGACAAGGCACTCTCTTTTTCCGATGCACAGCCGCTCATGCGCAATGACCGTACCTTTGTCCCGTTCCGCGCCATTTTCGAGAATATGGGGGCTTCTGTTTCGTGGGACAATGCATCCCATACTGTGACCGCAAAGCGCGGCGACCGTACCATTCAGCTGACCATCGGACGCAAATCCTGTTCGGTCAGCCGCAGCGGTGCCGACCGCTCTTTTGTGACCGATGCCGCGCCTTTTATCGAGGGCGGACGTACTTACGTCCCTGTACGCTTTGCTGCACAGGCATTGGGCGCAGCAGTCGGCTGGGACAACAATACCCAGACGGTTGTGATCGTGGACACCGAGAATATGATGAAGTCTTCGTTCGATGGACAGTTTGAAAATATCGGCTCCATCGTCAAGTTTGCCAGCACCTGTGCGCCCGTCATGCCGCGCACCGTGAGTGGTTCTCTCGGCGCGACCTTTACGTTCCATACCGCCATGGGAGACCTCCCTGCTTCCATGACCGGCTCACTTGCCGGTAAGGAAAATCTGGAAGCGACTGAATTTTCCGTCGATCTGCAAACCGATCGTTCCGCCATCGAAACTGCGATCGTAGCCAATGAGGGCATCAACGTGATCGATGAAAACGTGGATTCCCTGCTCCGAAAGCTGGAACACATCACGGCGAACGGCATCATCAGCCGCACGGACGGCAAGCTGTATCTGAAATCAGACTTTCTGACCGAAGTTGGGATCGCAAACGGCACATGGGCGATGAAGCCGCTTGCGATGGGCTCCGGTCTCACAGCCGTCAAAAATGCTGACGCGATCGATTTCGTATGCGCTGCCGCACAGCGCGAAACGCTCTCCCTTGGCAGCAGCGTTGCAACCGTCCGCGCCGTACTGGAACGCCTGTCCGATCAATCCGCTTCGCTGTCCGGTGCAAACATCGGCAGTGCCGGTCTGCGGTATCAGGAGGACAGCTATACGACGGTCGATCTCGCACTCTCCGCCGATCATGTGCTGACCATCACGCGTACCGTCTCTCAGGACGGAAACCCCGTCTCTAAAATGACCCTTGTGCAGCGCACAGGCGGCACTTCTGTGACCTATGAAAAAAACACCGCAGCATATAGCGCAGCCGTCCGCATCGACCTGACGCCCGGCGCGCCTTCCTCTGCGCCCGCAGTCCGCCCTGCATAAGCCGGCAGCACAGTCTTTCAGACCAGCCATGAAAATCATGGCTGGTTTTTTTCTGTTTTTTTGTATTTATTTTGTGTTTCGTTGTAAAAGCAATTGCAATTCATCCGCAAAGATAGTAAACTAAAACTTAGAAGCAATCGCTCCCGATCGCTTTTGCACAAACTGTATCAAATCGGTGCAAAATAGTTGATTTCCACAATCTGGAATTGTAGAAATTCATGCTTGATAATTCCTACTGCATCGGTGTATATTAAATACAGAACATAAACTCCATAAGGAGGAGACTATAAATGAATCGTTTTGTTTATGCAGACAACGCGGCGACGACGCCCATGTCTGAATCTGTATACGAGGCTATGAAGCCCTACCTGACCGAGTTCTACGGCAACCCGTCCTCCCTCTATCGCATCGGCCGCGAGGCACACCGTGCGATCGAGGGCGCGCGCAAGAAGGTCGCTGCGGCGATCGGTGCGGCAGAGCCCAAGGAGATCATCTTCACCGGCGGCGGCTCTCAGGCAGACAACCTTGCGATCCGCGGCTATGTCAAGGGACGCTCCGCACGCGGCCGCAAGCACATCATCACCTCCAAGATCGAGCACCACGCCGTTCTCTATACCTGCGAGGCACTCGAGAAGGAAGGCTATCCCGTTACCTATCTCGATGTGGACAGCGAAGGACATGTCGATCTGGAACAGCTCAAGGCGGCAATTTCCGACCAGACCGCGATCGTCACCATCATGGCTGCCAACAATGAGGTCGGCACCATTCAGGATCTCAAGGCGATCGGCGAGATCGCACATGCACACGGCGCCGTATTCCATACGGATGCGGTACAGGCTGTCGGTCACATGCACATCAACGTACAGGAGATGGGCATCGACCTGCTCTCTCTCTCCGGCCATAAGTTCCGCGGCCCGAAGGGCATCGGTGCGCTCTACCTGCGCAAGGGGATCGCTCTCGATCCGCTGGTACATGGCGGCGGTCAGGAGCGCGGTCTGGCATCGGGCACAGAGAACGTTGCCGGCATCATTGGTCTTGGACAGGCGATCGAAGACGCGACCGGAGCCAATCTGGACGAAAAGATGGGCTATGTAAAGAAGCTCACCGACCGTCTCACCAAGGGCATCATGGACAACATCCCCTACACCCACTACACAGGCGATCCGATCAACCGTCTGCCGGGTACCGCTTCCTTTGTATTTGAAGCGATCGAAGGCGAGGGACTGATCCTCCGTCTGGATCTTGCAGGGATCTGCGGCTCCACCGGCTCTGCCTGCTCCACCGGCTCTCTCGACCCGTCCCATGTCCTCATGGCGATCGGTCTGCCGCACGAGATCGCGCACGGCTCTCTGCGTCTGACACTGGGCGAGCAGAACACCGAGGAAGATGTCGATTACCTCATCGAAAAGGTGACCGAGGTCGTTGCGACCCTGCGTGAAATGAGCCCCGTCTGGGTCGATGGCAAGCCGGATATGAGTGCGGCGTGCGACCTGCATCACGAACACCACCATTAACCGTTTTTATTTGATAAAGGAGATATCATTATGGATTACAGCGATAAGGTCTTTGACCATTTTACGAACCCACGCAATGTCGGTGAGATCGAGGACGCAAGCGGTGTCGGCGAGGTCGGCAACGCAAAGTGCGGCGATATCATGAAGATCTACCTGAAGGTTTCCGATGACGGCATCATCGAAGATGTCAAGTTCAAGACATTTGGCTGCGGTGCTGCGATCGCAACCTCCTCCATGGCAACAGAGCTGGTCAAGGGCAAGTCTCTGGAAGAAGCCCTGAAGCTGACCAATCAGGCCGTGGCAGAAGCACTGGACGGTCTGCCGCCGGTCAAGATGCATTGCTCCGTACTGGCTGAGGAAGCACTGCGTTCTGCGATCGCGGACTACTACCGCAAGCAGGGCAAGGATCCTGAGGCCCTGCTGGGCTGTTCCTGTGACTGCTCCTCCTGTCACTGCGAACACTAATTTCAAACACCTGCGGAGTCTGTGACCTCCGCAAATCAGGGCAGATTGCAAAATCTGCCCTTTTGCCGTTTTCTTCTGGCGTCCATTTCTTGTGATTTCCCGACAGGAGACTCTTATGCAAAATATTACATTAAGTATTTCAAATTGTTCTGAATACAAAAAGTTATATAAAGACTTATTTGCAGGCAAAACCCCTGCACTTGCCGTTGGACTGCCGCCCATCGCCAAGGCACAGCTTGCCGCTGCCCTCCGTCTCGAAACCTCGCGCCCTGTCTGTATCATCACGGACGAAGATACCGCTGCTCTGCGTCTGGCTGCCGATCTGGAAGCCTTTTCCGAGCAGTCTGTTTTGCATATCCCTGCGCGCGAGCTGACGATGGCAGGCATGGAAGGCGTGTCCCGTCAGTATGAGCAGACACGCATCGCAGCCTTTTCGCGTCTGTCCAGCGCGCCGCTCATCACGCTTTCAGCAGCAGCCCTCGTTCAGAAAACGCTCCCACCGTATATTTTAGAGGCTGCCAGTCTGACCATTCACACAGGGGATCTGATCCCCCTGCCCGACCTCACCCGCCGGCTCGTGGCTGCCGGCTATCAACGCTGTACGCAGGTCGAGGGTTCCGGACAGTTCTCCGTGCGCGGTGGTATCCTGGATATCTTCCCACCGCACGCACACACACCCGCCCGTATCGAGTTTTGGGGCGACGAGATCGACTCGATCGCATGGTTCGACGTTGGCTCCCAGCGACGCGGCGAGGGACTGGATGCCCTCACCTGTCTGCCCTGCATGGAAACCCTGCCCGCCTGTGCCCCCGGCGGTATCCTCGGACTTTGCAAACAGCTGGAGCAGATCCCCCGAAGCCGCCGCAAAAAACACCCCGATCTCGTCCGCAATCTGGAACGGGATATCGAACGTCTGACGGAGACACAGGCTCTGCCTGCGGCTGATAAATATTTACCGCTCATCTATTCAGACAGCGCAACCCCGCTCGACTATCTGCCCGAAAATACGATCTTCCTGATCGATGATACACCCAGACTGCGTGAAGCCGTCCACGGCTATACCCTGCGTCTCGCCGGAGATCTTGAAGCACTCACCGAGCGCGGCGAGCTTCCACAGGAACCCAGTGCCTTTGCTTTGGACTTCTCCGCCCTGTGCCGCGCGCTGTCCGGCCGTCCGCTCATTCGTCTGGATGCCTTCCTCAATACGGTGGATGAGCTCGCTCCGCAAACCCTTGTCAGCTTTACCGTCAACCAGATGAACGCTTTTGGCGGTTCGTTCGATATGGCTGCCGCAGATATCCAAGGCTTCCTCAGTCAGGGTCGCGCGGTATGTGTGGTTTGCAGCTCAGAACTGCGCTGCAAAAATATGCAGGAGGAACTTGCCGCCCACGCGATCACGGCAAGCCTGACCGATCGCCTGCCCGCTCCCGGACGGGTGCATGTTTTAGAGGGATCGCTCTCTGCTGGTCTGGAATATCCGGAATTGGGACTCATCATTCTGACCGAAGGGCATTCTGCCGTGCGCAAGCGCTCTGCCCATACCAAAAAATCCAACCGAGACCGTGTGAAAAGCTATGCCGATCTCACCCCCGGTGATCTCGTCGTACATGAACACCACGGCATCGGGCGCTACATCGGCATGGAGCGTATGCGCATCGACGGCAGCGAGCGTGATTTCATCAAGATCGCATTCGCCGGAACCGATTTCCTCTATGTCCCTGCCACCTCGCTCGATCTCATCTCCAAATATATCGGCGGCGGCGAACCGGAGAAGATCCGTTTGAACAAGCTCGGTGGTGCGGATTGGCAGCGTGCACGCACGCGTGCCAAGGCTGCTGCCAAGGAGCTTGCCGCCGGTCTCTTACAGCTCTATGCAGAACGCAGCCGACTCAAAGGCTATGCCTTCCCTGCCGATGATGTCTGGCAGCGCGAATTTGAGCAGGCCTTCCCCTATGAGGAGACCGAGGATCAGCTGCGCTGTATCGCAGAGATCAAGCAGGATATGCAGTCCGATCGCCCGATGGATCGTCTGCTTTGCGGTGATGTCGGCTTCGGCAAAACAGAGGTCGCCCTGCGCGCCGTCATGAAATGTATCTTGGCAGGTAAACAGGCTGCCATTCTGGTCCCCACGACCGTGCTTGCGCGCCAGCACTATCTGACCGCGATCCAGCGTTTTTCCGCGTATCCGATCAAGGTCGAGTTACTCTCCCGCCATAAAACGGATTCTGAACAAAAAAAGATCCTCGATCAGCTGCAATCGGGCATGATCGATCTCATCATCGGAACACATAAGCTATTCAATAAGAAGATCAAATTCCGCGATCTCGGTCTGTTGGTCATCGACGAGGAGCAGCGGTTCGGCGTTACCCATAAGGAACGACTCAAGGAGATGTCCAAGCAGATCGATGTACTTACATTGTCTGCGACCCCTATTCCCCGTACCCTGAACATGGCGCTTTCCGGCATCCGCGATATGTCCGCCATCGAGGAACCGCCGCATGATCGCTGGCCGGTGCAGACCTATGTGACTGAATACAACGAACGCACCATCAACGATGCCATCCGCCGTGAACTGGCACGCGGCGGGCAGGTCTATTATCTGCATAACTATGTCGAATCCATCGAGCAGACTGCCCTGCGCATCCAGAAAGACTTTCCAGATGCACGGATCGGCATTGCACATGGCAGGATGCACACGCGTGAACTTTCCGGTGTAATGAACGATATGAGCGATGGCGCGATCGATATCCTTGTATGTACCACGATCATCGAGACCGGTATCGATATCCCGAACGCCAATACCCTCATCATCGAAAACGCCGATCACATGGGGCTTGCACAGCTCCACCAGATCCGCGGCCGCGTCGGACGCTCCAGCCGCCGTGCCTTCGCCTATCTCACCTTCCGGCGCGGCAAGGTGCTGTCTGAGACCTCACAGAAACGACTGTCTGCCATTCGCGAATTTGCGGAATTTGGTTCCGGCTTCAAGATCGCCATGCGTGACCTTGAGATCCGCGGGGCTGGCAATGTCCTGGGCCCTGAGCAGTCCGGACACATGATGAGCGTGGGCTATGACCTGTACCTCAAGCTGCTCGAGGAAGCCGTGCTGGAAGAAAAGGGCGAAACGCCGCCGCAGCGCGTAGAATGTACGGCGGATTTCACCCTGTCTGCAAACCTGCCCACGGAATATGTGGAAGATGCCGGACAGCGTGTTGACCTGTACCGCCGTATTGCACTCATCCGCTCAGAGGAGGGTCGCAGTGACCTGCTCGATGAGCTCATCGACCGTTATGGCGAACCACCCGCCGAAGCAGTCGCACTCCTCGATATCGCACTCTTGCGCGCACAGGCTGGCGAGCAGGGTCTGACCGAGATCAAGCAGGAAAACGGACGTCTGCTGCTCACCTTTGCACAGGCGGATTTCCGCCGTCTGTCCATCCTGTGCGGCGACAAGGCGTTCTCTGGCCGCTTGCTGCTCAATGCAGGCCGTACTCCATACCTCTCCCTGCGGCTCGCCCCCAACGAGAACCCTATGGAAATGGCACAGGTCCTCATACAAAAATATGCCGAAACACAGTCGGCATGCTAAGGAGTATTTATGGATAAAACCTTTGGCGAAAAAGACCCCAACCTCACTTATTTTGACCGCCCCGGTGCCTACCTCATCTGCATCGAGGACGGAAAACTCGCCTGTGTGCAGACGCCCAAGGGCTACTTCCTGTTGGGCGGCGGCATCGAAGCAGGCGAAAGCCGGACAGACTGCCTTTACAGGGAATGTCTGGAGGAAGCCGGACTTTCCGTGACCCTCACGCGTGCTTTCTGCGCAGCAGACAGCTACACCATCCATCCGCGGATCGGCCCCTTCCATCCGATCCAATACTACTATCTGGGTACGATCGGGGCGCGTGTACAGGAGCCCATCGAACCTGACCATACTTTGGTATGGCTCCCCCTTACAGAAATCGAACGCATGTATGTCCCCCAGCAGATCTGGGCGGTACAGCGTGCCATGAAACAGGAGTGATCTTATCATGTTATTTGTACATTACCCCAAGTGTTCCACCTGCGTCAAAGCAAAAAACTGGCTGGAATCCCACGGCAAGACCTTTGAAAGCCGTGATATCAAGACGGAAAATCCAACGATCGAGGAACTGCGCCTGTGGTATCAGAAAAGCGGCCTGCCACTCAAAAAGTTCTTCAACACCAGCGGTATGATCTACCGTGACATGGGACTCAAGGACAAACTCCCTACCATGAGCGAGGAGGAACAGCTCGCACTTCTCGCAAGCGATGGTATGCTGGTCAAGCGTCCTCTCGTGATCGATGGGGATACCGTCCTCATCGGCTTCCGTGAAAAGGAATGGGAAGCGGCTCTCTGATACCGCCCAAAAATACAAAAGCGCGTCAGCCTGTGCTGGCGCGCTTTGTATTTAGATCTCCGAGTTTTTGTGCCACGATCTGCATTTGTTCCGCAGTCGGTTCCCAGTTGAAAGCGATCTCCACTATGTGGGTCTCATAAAACAGCAGATATACAGGCGCGGCACCGAGATCCTCCTCATACTCCTGATAGACCGCCTGTGCGCTCCACGGTGCAGCATCTACTGCCTGATACCGGCGCGTATCCCATTTCTCCTGATGCTGCCCCAGCTTTTCCGCCTTACACAAATCATACAGTGCCGGAAGCCTGACTTCTGTTATGGTATAGGACAGCTCCGGAACCTCTGCGCTTTGCGTCAGCGGTCGCTGGATATATTCGGTATTTGCAAGCGCAAAGGTTTCATTTTTTCTCGTCTCGGTTGACCAGTCCTTCTGTTCCGTTTGCAGCAGATCCTGCACATAAAGAGGCAGCGGATCGGCAAACACCTCCATCTTCCACCCCTTCAGATCATAATAGCCTACAGGCTTATGACGATCTTGAAAGACGAACCAACCCACGCCAAAAAGCATTGCGAACGTAAGGCACACGCATAAGCCGATGGACACCGCCTGATTGATGCCGCGTGAAACGCCCTGCCGTTTCATCTCCGCCATTCCTGCATTGCTGATGGCAACGACCCCAAATACCCCTGTCAGTGAGAGCAAGGCGATTTTAGGGCTTGCCAAAAGCAATACCAGAATCACCAGCTCCAACCCCAGCAAGGTAAAATTGATTTTGATCGTTCTTTTCGCCGGTGGTAAAACACCATATTCGACTTGGCGTTTTGCCCTTCGATACCATAACAGATACTTCCCGATTGCACCCAGAGAGATCACCAGCAGCACGAGCCACAGCAGCGGCATATACAGTTGGATCGGATTGGAAAAGAATGAGATGGGCGAGTCCGCGAACCGCATATAGGCAAGTGCCAGTTGGGTGACACTGAGCAGAACATTGAAGCCCTGCCCCAACAGCCATTGCTTGCACATCGCATGATGGATGGTCTGCAATTCGATCATTGCATCCGTTTCAATGGGTCTGGGGGCTTCGCCCTCATGATAGAACACCTGCATTTTTGCATTGCGTGCTGCCAGCTTCCAACCATCCTTGGTGCAGTATTCCTCCATTTCCAGCAGACTTTCCGTGTTTTCCGGATCAAATTCCGATATATTGGGCAGATAGGTAACTGTAAAATGGAGTTTTCTCGGTTCTATCCTGCGATATTTCCAGAGGTAAACGCCGATCATGTCGAGCATCCACCCCTCTTGCGCCATCTGTTCCAGATGTTCTGCAATGCCTGTACAGTCATAGGGTGCAAAGGATTCCAGCCGTCTTTTTATCTCTTTCATAGCGCATCCTCCTTTCCAAAGATCCGTTCATAGTCCACAGCCTGTGCACGCAGTCTCGCATACTCCCGATCCAGCATTTCTTTCCCCTTTTCCGTGAGGACATAGCTGCGGCGACGCCCCTCCACCTTGGTTTCACGGATCATGCCTGCATCCAGAAACTGTTCCAAGAGGTGATAGAGCGTCCCTGAGCCGACCCCTACACGGCCGCCGGTCATCTGGGGTACACGGTCTAAAATATCCATCCCGTAACACTCCTGTGTCAGACACAGCAGGATATAAAACATCTGCTCCGTCAAGGTTTGAAATTTTTCTCTTGGCATAAAAACCCCTCTATTCTCGATATTCGAGTTTATGCCTATATTGTATTCTCGATATTCGAGATCGTCAAGCGCAAAAAGAGCGATGGACAAGCACTCGCCTGTTCATCGCTCTCAAAACGATCGATATATTATTCTGCGTCCTGCGGCTCTGTTCCTTCCTTTTCCGGATCAGAAGAAGCTGTATTGCCCTGCGCATCGGTCTGAGACCCTGCGTCTGGTGCATCCTTTGCGTCCTTGTCTGCACCCTCTGCTGTTTCCCCAATGATCTTCATGAGGTTGTCATAGCTGACCTCTCCATAAGCATCGGTGTGCTCGATCTTTGCGGACTCCACAAGTGCAGTCACTTCTTCATCAAAGGTCTTGCCGGTGATCTGGTGGATCAGCTGCTGACGCACATCTGGGGACAGCTGTTCCGCTGTGAGCGGCTCACGCTTCAAAATGTG
Organism: Butyricicoccus sp.; assembly: GCA_029257685.1. GTDB lineage: Bacteria > Bacillota > Clostridia > Oscillospirales > Butyricicoccaceae > Butyricicoccus. The sequence goes on along the minus strand of JARIAV010000151.1, from coordinate 2,873 downwards.
CCAGCCAAACGGACTCTTGACGAGCTTGGTGGAGGTTGCACCCGGTTCGAGTGCTTTTGCCTCGTTATAGAACTCCTGTACCATTTCTCCATCGGTGAATACATAGCCTTCCGGATACATTTCCATACCGGGATCTTCATTGTACTGCTTTACGAGTGTGTCAAAGTCCTCTCCGGCTTTTACCTTTTCGAGGGCTTCGTTCGCCTTGCTCTCTGCAGCCTTGAGGGCCTCTCCCTTGAGTGGTTCTCCCAATCCGTCTACAGACTGTACGAGGATATGCTTGGCGCAGAGGTAATTTTCATTGAACGCATCCATGATCGCCTGATCATTTGCCTTGGTACCATTTTGTCCATAATATGCTTTCTCGATCGCACCGAGATAAGCAGAGGTGGCAATCGTGTTATCATAGATCTGCATGGTATAGTCAAAGCTCGACAGCCAGTCATTGAACATCTGCGGTCCGCCCATCTGCTCGATCTGCATTTGCTTATCCTGCTCGGCTTTTTCCTTTTCATCGCGTGTCAGCTTGAGGTGCAGGCTGTCAAATTCACCTGTGATGGAGCGCATATATGCCGCCTGCTGGTCTGCCATTTCGAACAGCTGACTGATAAACGGCGTCCCCATTTTCGGATCGCTCCAAACGGAAGCATCGAATCCATAATAGCCCAGCATATTCTCCATGTACATCTTATTGTACTTGAGATATGCGCGGAACTCATCTGCATGTACCTCGTCTCCATTGACGGTCAGCATAACCGGTTCCGATGAACGAATGGGCTTATACTTGATGTTCGGTATCCCATAGGTCATCGTAATGCCTGCCACGGCAGCAGTTGCCACTGCCATTGCAAGGATCCGTTTGCCAAATGTCTTAATCATTCCCATAACTCCCTTGTGTGTTTTATCGCACCCTCTGTGCGGCTTGCTTTTCTATTATAGCATCCCTCTATGCAAAAGACAACGCTGTACACAGAATCGTCACAAACACAGGGAGCACTTTCATTTTATTTCAGTTTTCTGCGCTGCACATGATAGGTCACGCGTGGCAGGAACCATTCCGGCGTCAGTCGGCGGGCAGTCATGGCCGCCTTCATGCTCATTCCGGGTACGATGACCTGCTTCTTGCGGAGCAGTCCGCGCACGGCAATGCGTGCGCATCGCTTGGCATCCATGCCCGGCACGGAAAAGCGTACATCTGCAACATCATTGAACTCGGTCTTGACCGGTCCCGGACAGAGGGCAGAGATCACGACTGCGCTCCCCTCATGCCGCAGTTCCTCGCGGATGGCTTCTGTCAGGCGCAGGACGTAGTTCTTTGTTGCATAATAGGTCGCCATCAGCGGCCCTGCCATAAAACCGGCGGAGGAGGCTACATTCAGGAGATAGCCTCGATTGCGCAGGCGGAAATCATGCAGGAACAGCTTGGTAAGGATGTGTACTGCGACAACATTCGTGCGGATCATTTCCAGCTCACGGTCGAGGTCGGTCGTTGCAAACGGGCCGCACATCCCAAAGCCTGCATTATTGACCACGATCTCCAGATCGTCCGAGCGGGCACGGCAATACAGCATGCGGCATTGTTCGGCATCGGACAGATCATATTCCAAGATCCGGCACTTGACGGTCAGTTCGCGTGCGAGTGCTTCCAAGCGGTCGCGCCGCCGTGCTACGAGGATCAGTTCATAGCCGCGTGCGGCAAGTTCGCGTGCGATCTCCATTCCAATTCCAGATGATGCACCGGTAATAAGTGCTTTCATTGTCTTTCCTCCTGTTCTATGCTATGGCTTTTTGGGCGTATGCCCCTGTTTTTTCAGATTTCTTCCATCATAGCGCATTTTCTGTCAATGGTCAATCCTTGTTTTATCTGACGCATGACAATAGAATTTGTCTTTCCGCAAGCGGAAGAAATTGGAATGTCCGTTGGGTTTTCCTTTCTGCTAAAAAGGATTTGCTTTGAAAAGCAGGGAAACGTGTCGCGGCCGCGCGACGGCGGCATAAGGGCTAGAAACCTTGCGGTTTCCCCGCCCTTATGAATTCCACCCATCCCTCTCCATCTGGTTTACCTTTCTGCCGCCGCTAGGGTGTGAAAGTATGACCTCCGCCACAGGCGGGTTTTCCGCGGTCGGATTCTTTCCGCGGAAGTGCCCCAAGGGTGAGAATGTATGAACTCCGCCACAAGGCGGGTTTTATCGAGCCCTTTTGCGTGCTGGTTGTTGATGCAATGGTATCGGCTGTTTCTGCGTTATTCCACAAACAGGACTGGCAATCCTCTTTGTGTTTCGGTTGAAAGATTTCGGTTGTTTTATGGAATTTGTCGCGTTACCGCATCCGGAACGAGCCGACCAGTGTGCGCACTGGTCGGACTGTTCCAATGCTGCGGATTCTTTCTGCTGGCACACTGTGCTCGAACGTCCATTACTCTTGCTTTGGGTGCTGAACAGCGTTCACGCGAGCATTCATGGAGGGGCAAAAAGATTGCACTCTACCAATTTGCACAAAGGCTATAGACTGCACCGCACCAATTTATAAAAAGGCTGAAGAAGACCCGCCCTGCGGCGGAGGTCATACATTCACACCCTTGGGGCATTGCCGAAGAAACGAACCGACCGCGGAAAACCCGCCTGTGGCGGAGCTCATACTTTCACACCCTTTCGGCGGCAGAAAGGTAAACCCAATGGACAGGGAGTGTTGGATTCATAAGGACAAGAACCGCAAGGTTATAGTCCTTATGCCGCCGTCGCGCGGTCGCGACACGTTACTCTTTGCTTTGAAGCAAATCTTTTTTTGCAGAAAGAAAAATCCTACGGACGTTCCAAAATCCTTTCTATTTGCTTTGAAGCAAATCTTTTTAGCAGAAAGGAAACCCTACGGAT
>JARIAV010000136.1 GCA_029257685.1 Butyricicoccus sp. | reverse complement strand
TTTTCTTCTTCCTTGACATCCTTCATGGACAGGTTGATACGGCCCTTGTCATCGATCTCCATGACCTTGACATAAACCATATCACCGATCTGAACTGCGTCCTCCACCTTTTCGATGCGGTGGTCAGCCATCTTGGAGATATGCACCATACCGTCCTTGTTTGCGGTCAGGTTGACGAACGCACCAAAGTTCATGAGGCGAACGACCTTACCATAATAGATCTCGCCGACCTCAGGCTCCTTGACGATCGCTTCGATCATGGACTTTGCCATTTCGCCATCAGATGCCTTGACAGCCGCAATGGTGATCACGCCGTCATCGTTGATATCGACCTGTGCGCCGGATTCTGCAACGATCTTCTGAATGACGCTGCCGCCCTTACCAATGACCTCACGGATCTTATCTGGATGGATCTGCATGGTGATCATCTTGGGTGCCCAAGCGGATACATCATCACGCGGCTGCTCGATCGCCTTGAGCATGATCTCGTCCAGAATGCCCATGCGAGCAACCTGACACTTGCGGAATGCTTCCTTGATGACAGCCGGAGACAGACCATCTACCTTGATATCGACCTGAATTGCAGTGATACCCTTCTTGGTACCGGCAACCTTAAAGTCCATATCGCCGTAGAAGTCTTCCAGACCCTGAATATCGGTAAAGGTGGTTTCCTGACCGTCATCAGTGATGAGACCGCAGGAGATACCAGCAACTGGTGCCTTGATCGGAACACCAGCGTCCATCAGTGCCAGTGTAGAACCGCAGACAGAACCCTGAGAGGTGGAACCGTTAGAAGATACGACCTCAGAAACCAGACGCAGTGCGTATGGGAATTCCTCCTCGGACGGGATGACCGGCAGGAGCGCGCGCTCAGCCAGTGCACCGTGACCGATCTCACGACGGCCAGGGCCACGGGACGGACGGGTCTCGCCTACAGAGAAGGACGGGAAGTTGTAATGATGGATATAGCGCTTGCTCTTTTCATCGAAAATGGTGTCGAGCTCCTGTGCATCGCCCAGAGTACCCAGTGTACAGATGGTCAGTACCTGTGTCTGACCGCGGGTGAACAGACCGGAACCATGTGCACGCGGCAGAACGCCGACCTCAGCCGCCAGCGGACGGACTTCCTCCATACCGCGGCCGTCTACGCGCTTGCCCTGTACGAGCCAGTGACGAACGATCTTCTTCTGGAGCTTGTCGAAGCACTCGGAGATCTCGCCGCCGTGCTCAGAAACGAATTCTGCGCCCAGCTCTGCCTCAAATGCGTCACGAACTTCCTTGATGCGTGCATCACGAACGGTCTTGTCATCGGTATCCAGACAGTGCTCCAGCTTTTCGCGGCACTCTGCTTCCAGCTTATCAAAGATCTCATGGTTCACATCGTGGTGCTCATAAGCAAACTTCGGCTTGCCGATCTGCGCCTTGATATCTGCGATGAACGCAACGACCTTCTTGATCTCCTCATGTGCTTCCATGAGGGCATTGAACATATCATCTTCCGGAACTTCGTTTGCGCCAGCCTCGATCATAACGATCTTATCTGCGGTTGCACAAACGGTCACGTCCATCTCAGAATGCTTGCGCTGTTCAGCAGTCGGGTTGATGACGACCTTGCCGTCTACGATGCCAACATTTGCGCCGCCGATCACATAATCAAACGGGATATCGGAGATGGAAACTGCGATGGAAGCACCGAGCAGAGCGGTGACTTCCGGAGAATTGTCCGAATCGTTCTCCAGAACGGTGCACACGATGGATACATCATTGCGCAGGTCTTTCGGGAACAGCGGACGCATCGGACGGTCGATCTGACGGGAAGCGAGGATCGCCTTTTCAGAAGGACGGCCTTCACGGCGCATAAAGGAGCCTGGGATGCGGCCTACCGCATAAAGACGCTCCTCAAAGTCAACGGAAAGCGGGAAAAAGTCGATGCCATCGCGCGGCTTTGCGGAAGCGGTCGCAGTGACAAGAACCACGGTCTCGCCATAGCGTACCACACAGGAGCCGTTTGCCAGCTGTGCCAGCTTACCGGTCTCTACGACCAGCGGACGGCCAGCGTAGGTGGTCTCAAAAACGCGATGATCTTTGAAATCAAAGTGTCGGATATTGCTCATTTTTAATAGCCTCCTTAACAGAATCAAAACAGGCGGCATTGCAGCATTTAGCACTTGGAGCACGGGCCAAAACAGGGGTCAGCCTGTCCTCCAATTGCTAAAGCCGCGGCCATCGCCGCCAAATTTGGAATGGGAACAAGTAGCAAGCAAGGGGGGCACGGATGCCCCCCTCGATTTTACTTACTTACGGATACCCAGCTTTGCGATCAGGGCACGATAACGGTTTACGTCCTTCTTCTGCAGGTAGTTGAGCATGCTGCGGCGCTGACCAACCATCTTCAGCAGGCCACGACGGGAATGGTTGTCCTTCGGGTGCTGCTTCAGGTGCTCGGTGAGCTCGGAGATGCGTGCAGTCAGGATCGCAACCTGTACCTCCGGAGAACCGGTGTCAGTTGCATGGGTACGGTTTGCTTCGATTACAGCAGTTTTTTCTTCCTTACGGATCATGATTTTCACCTCATAAAAAATTTAGAAATAGAGTCCCCGCACGCTGGGTATTGGACGGTGAAACGGCGCGCTCTGACGCGTCCTGTGCCCAAAAATACTAAGCGTGGGGCAAATTACAATTTATATTACCATGAAACGCGGATTTTGTAAAGTGCTTTGTGACAACATTCTTCGGCAGGAAGACACAGAGGTCTCCAAAAAATTCACAAAAATTTTATGAATTTTTCACATTGCATACACAGCTTTTTTCTTATATAATTATTTTCACCGGTTGCGCGTGTGAGATCTGCGGATGGGACACACATGATCGGGGTTCTGAAATTTGTTAGATACGCGGCGGGGTCGTGCAAAAGCGTGGCCTGGAGCCGCGTTTTCTTATTTTTGCAGATCACGAAACGATAAGGCTTGCTGTCGAGGACGCTCGGCAGCAAGCCTTTTTTTGTTGTTCTTACGCGGTCTTCTTTAAGACCTCCTGTCTGAACTTGCGCGGTGACTTTCCCGTGGTCTTTGTAAAAACCGAGGAAAAATACGCCGCCGAGGAAAAGCCGCAATTCTGGCTGATCTCCTGAATGGATTGGCTGCTGCAGATCAGAAGGCGTTTGGCTTGCTCCACGCGCTGTAAGGTCACATATTCCGAAAATTTGATGCCCGTGCAATTGGAGAACAGCTCGGACAGGTACGCCTTGCACACAAAGACCTGACTTGCGACCTGCTCCAGGCTCAGCGGTTCACTCAGGTTTTCCTCGATGAACTGCTTGGCGCGATTGATGTATACATTATTTTTCTGTGACAGATTGAGTTCATTATAATACATCTGCAAAATAGACTGTCCTCTTGCAAACAATCCGTTCCGGCTCTCGCATTTATGTACCATGACGCTGTTTTGGAAACAGCAGTTATGCATGGAAACATCCCGCTTATATAAGATGTAATTATAAAGGCTTCGGTTCATAGAGGTCAGGAACACACGCGCCTGTTCTTCTTCAATATTCTCGAGATCCGGAAAAGCCAGATTGCTCTGTTCCTCAAAGATCCGGAACGCACGCGCAAGATCCATCTCCAAAACAGATTCACATAAGCTCTTGAAATTAAAAAATACTTCCATTTTTTGCAGCGGTGCAGCTGACATATCGTATTCTCCTCCCAAAGAAATGACAAAAAAACTCAAAGATTTTGAAAGATTTCTTCACATATTTTATGCTATACTCGTTTTGTTAGCCATGAATAACTCTTTACTGTATTGTACAATACTTCCCCAAAAAAGTAAAGAGAAATTATCTTTGCGGCGAACATGAATACTTTTTGCTTGAAAATCAAAGCAGCTTATTTTTACTTTGTCTGTTCTCTGAGCACGAAAGGAATGACTATGAGTTTGGAAAAAAAGGAAATCCGCAAAATCGCAATTTATGGAAAGGGCGGGATCGGCAAATCTACGACGACCTCAAATCTGTCCGCGGCGCTTGCCTGCAAGGGCTACAAGGTCATGCAGATCGGCTGTGATCCCAAGTCTGACTCCACCAAGAACCTGATGAAGGGAAAGCGCATCCCGACCGTTCTGGAGCAGATCAAGGAAAAGGGCGACGAGCTGACACTGGAAGACATCGTTTTTGAAGGATTTGCAGGGGTACTCTGTGTCGAGGCAGGCGGCCCGACCCCAGGCGTCGGCTGTGCCGGACGCGGGATCATCTCGGCTTTTGAAAAACTGGAAGCCCTGCACGCCTTTGAAGTATACCAGCCGGATATCGTGATCTACGATGTACTGGGTGACGTTGTATGCGGCGGCTTTGCCATGCCGATCCGCGGCGGCTATGCAGAAGACGTATACGTCGTCTCCTCCGGCGAAATGATGAGCCTCTATGCGGCGAACAATATCGCAAGTGCGATCCGCGGCTTTGGCAAGCGTGGCTACGCCAAGCTGCGCGGTCTCATCCTGAACGCAAAGAACATCGAGAACGAGCAGGAGATCGTTGCCAAAGCTGTCGAGGAGATCGGCACGGAGATCACGCAGTATATCCCCCGCTGTAAGGATATCCAGACCGCAGAGGCTGGCGGCGGCACTGTATTCGAGGTGGTTCAGGATTCCATCATGTGTGAAACCTACAATGCACTTGCCGACAAGATCTTAGCCTAAGAGCGATCCGACCCCCACTTGCAAACCATAAGGAGAATGTGACCTATGAATTTCAAAAGACCCACCGCACTCGCGGCCGCATCGCTGCTGATGCTTTCCGCGTTCACCGCCTGTTCCTCGACCCCACCGGCAGCGCAGACAAATGCCACGACCTCCCAAGGACAGTCTGCATCCGATGACCAGCAGCAGGGCTTCGTCCTCAAATATCCGCAGGATATGCAGGCACTCGGCTACACCGACGAGATCCATTTGGACAAGCTCCCCAGCCGCGTGGCAACCATGAGCACCTATCCGGTCATGACCCTCTATGCACTGGGCATCAATATGGTCGCGGTACCGTCCACAAAGGTCGTCAACTATCCGGACGACCTCAAGGCCGAGCAGTTCCCCGGTCTCATGAGTGACCAGTTCGATCTTGAGCGCGTCGTTGCGACCGAGCCCGATCTCGTGATCCTGCCGGCGAGCGCACGCGATACCCACGGTGCGACCTTGAAGGAACTGGGCATTCCCGTCTATTATGTAGCCATCTCCGCACAGAAGGATGTACCGATCTATACGGTCATCAAGAACCAGACACAGGCACTGATCGATGCCTTTGCCGCAGACAGTGCCGCACAGGAGACCGGCAAAGAGCTGATGCAGCGCTTTACCGATCTGGAGGGCAAGATCGACGCGGTCAAGCAACAGTACAAGGGGAAAAAGGTACTCGTTCTGATGAGCTCCGACCCGACCAGCCACTTTATCCAGAGTGAGAGCGGCGTTCTGGGCTCGATGCTCTCCATGCTGGGCTTCGAGAATGTATACAGTGCCAGCGGCGCACAGGGCGGCGGCCATAACAGTGCCCCGCTCGATATGGAAAAGACATTGGACTACCAGCCCGACCTCGTTGTCTTCACCGGCAATATGGACAAGGCCGGTATGGAGGATCTGGCACAGAAAACCATCGCCCAGAACCCCGCTTACTGGAATTCCATCGAGGCGATCGCTTCCGGCGAATATCTGTGCCTGCCTGCAAACTATGTTTCCACCGCGGGTATCGGCATCATCGACAATCTGAATGACCTCATCGACATCGTTGAGGCACACTACGCAGACTAGGGCGTATCTGCTACCAAAGCATCCCAGATTTTCAGGCAAATGCTTTGGCATAAACAAGAAAAGGGACGGTTTCGCGCATGCAAAAAACAAAACAACTCCATTCTACAAAGCGTTTGAAGGTCGGCTTCATTTGGGGTATCCTGCTCGTGCTGATCGCCGGGCTTTCCGTGACCGCGATCGCCATCGGCAGCGCAAGATACAGCTTTTCCGAAGTGTTGAACGCACTGTTTTCCGGTGAAAGATCCACGGCACAGACGGTCGTACTCAGTCTGCGTCTGCCGCGTGTGATCCTTGCGCTGCTGATCGGTGCCTGTCTGTCCGCCTCCGGTGCGCTTTTGCAGGCTGTCATGCGCAATCCGCTGGCAGATCCGGGGACCATCGGCGTATCTGCCGGTGCAGGCACGATGGCGATCACAGTGCTGCTCATCTTCCCCAATCTGACCTTTTCCCTGCCGCTTTTCGCCTTTCTGGGTGCAGCCTTCGCCTGCTTCCTCATCTATTCTCTGGCGTGGAAGGACGGCATCAATCCGGTGCGTATCATTTTATCCGGTGTTGCCATCAACTCCGTACTGGGCGGATACAATGCTTTTTTACAGCTGATGAACAGCGACAATCTTTCCGGCGTACTGGCATTCATGAACGGCAGCCTGTCCGGTATGTCATGGACACAGGTACGCGTCATGGTCGTTTATGCGATCCTCGGACTGTTCCTGTCCATCCTCTGTGTCAAAAACGCAAACGCACTCCAGCTCGGCGATGAAATGGCACGCAATCTCGGCGTCAAGGTCAATGCCAGCCGCATCTGCCTTTCCGCCGTCGCCGCTTTCCTCGCGGCTTCCACGGTATCCGTCGTGGGTATGATCGGCTTTGTCGGTCTGGTCGTGCCCCATATCTCCCGCATGCTCGTCGGCTCGGACTATAAGTTCATGCTGCCCACCTGTGTCCTGCTGGGCGGTGTCACGCTCCTCTTTGCGGATACCATCGGCAGAACAGCCATCCCCGGTCTGGAGATCCCGGTCGGCATCATCATGTCCGTGTTCGGCGGTCCATTCTTCCTCTACATGCTGCGAAAGAAGGGTAAATTCAATGAAAATTAACGGAAACGGCTTGCAGATCGGCTACGGAGATACGATCATCATCGATGAGATCGATATCGAGATCTCAAAAAACGAGATCACCACGATCATCGGGCCGAATGGCTCCGGCAAATCCACGGTCTTAAAGGCGATCACGCGCCTGCTCCATTATAAAAAGGGCATCGTCAACATCGACGGGCGGGATCTCAAGAGTTTTGGTGCCAAGGAGCTTTCGCGCCGCATCGGTGTCCTGCCGCAGATGCACTCCGCCCCGGCTGATTTTCTGGTCAAGGAGCTGGTAAGCTACGGGCGCATGCCCTATCAGGGCTTCCTGAGCGGACGCACCGCAGAAGATGAGCGCATCATCCGGGAAGCAATGGAGGCGACCGGCACCTATCATCTGAGGGACAAGTCGATCCACGAGCTTTCCGGCGGTGAGAGCCAGCGCGTATGGATCGCCACCGTATTGACCCAGCAGCCGGAGATCCTCTTTCTGGACGAGCCGACGACCTATCTCGATATCTCGCACCAGATCGAGACCATGCGCATGGTCAAGCGTCTGAACCAGACAACAGGTATGGGGGTTGTCATGGTATTGCATGATCTCGGCCATGCACTGGAGGTCAGTGACCGTATCATCGTCATCAAGGACGGGAAAAAGTACAGCGAAGGCACACCGACCGAGGTCATCACCAAGCAGATGCTGCAGGACGTATACCACGTCGATGCAGACATAGTACATTTAGAAGGGCGCAGCAAGCCGCTGATCGCCTTTCGCGAACTTGCATAAACAACGATTCTGCCCCGCTTCCAAGGAGGGACTTCATTTTGGATGGAAAAAAGTTACAAAACCGCATGAAGCATTTGAGTGAGATCACGCTTGCAAAAGAGATCCCACAGCTGACCTACGCCGTTTTCCCCGGCAACCACTGCCCATTGATGGGCGCGATGATGGCAGTCCGCGGCATTGCAGATGCCCTGCTGCTGGTCATCGGTACAGACGAATGCACCTACTACACCAAGCAGTCCACCATTCACAACGAGAGCTTCGGCGGACTGGACGGCCGCTGTGTCTCGCTCGTGCTCGGTCAGCACGATGTCACCTTTGGCTGCAAAAACACGCTCTATGATACCTTCGAGGAGCTGATGCAGGAATACCAGCCCAAGGCAGTGTTCCTCGTGACCACCTGTGTGGTCGAGGTCATCGGTGACGATGTGGATTCCATGAGCGACGAACTGAGCGAAAAATACGGCATCCCGATCTTGCCCGTACACACCGAGCATTTCAAGACCGAAAACCATCTTCCCGGTGTCAAGGATACCATCACGGCCTGCTTTGAAATGATGGAGGACGTACCCCAGAACAATACGGTGAACGTCATCGGGCAGCGTTTGGGCAACTTCTCCGAAACCGAGCTTTACCGCCTTCTCGTGCAGTCCGGCGTAGAGATGGGCATGATGCTTCCAAGCGGCACGCATGTCGAGCAGATCCGTCAGGCAGCTTCCGCCAAGGTGAATATCGTGGTGCATCCCATCGGGCTCCCGCTCGCACAGAAGATGAAAAAAGCCTTCGGCACGCCCTATGTGCTGTTTGATAAATATGTCAGTCCGCAGAAGATCTACGATCTGTACCAGCAGTTGTTCACATATCTGCAAGTCCCACTGCCGGACGAGGTGCAAGCCCTGTACCAGCAGGCACTGGAGGTCACCGAAAACGCAAGGGAAACCTTGCAGGGTATCAGCTATATTTACGGCAATACCCCGATCGACTGCTATGAATACAATGCATTCATGGTAGAAATGGGCATGGAACCCAAGCTCATCCAGACGGTGGACTACCCCGGCGCAGAGGATGCCAACCTGCAAACGATCTTGCAGCATTATGACCCCTATGTCGTCAAGACCGCCAACATCGCGCCGCTGCAGGCAGTCTATGATGTGCTCAAGCCCAACCTGTATCTGGGGCATGAGTATGCCGACCGTCTGCAAAAGAAGAAGATCGCGCTGGTACAGTCAGATGGTCTGTCCTCCATGCTCGGCATGGAAGTCTGCCTTGCCGCGATCAAGGCACTGACCATCGCAGCCAATCACGCAAGAGCATTGCAAGGAGGAACCGTATAATGGCACTGTGCAGATATCTTCCCACCCCATCTGACCGTATGGGCGCGATCTGGAGCCTGCTTTCCATCAAGGACGCCGTCGTTCTGGAATATGGTCCGGCGGGAACGACCCATTATTCCGTGAGCCTGTTCAGTGCGATGGGGGTCTCCCCTGACCAGAACCTTTTTTGCACCCACATGAGTGAGGACGATGTCATCATGGGTGATGTCACCCGTCTGGAGGATGCGCTCACTGAGATCGACGAGAACTACACCCCAAAGGTGATCTTCGTCATTGCCAGCTCGGTCAGCTCGGTCATCGGCACGGATATCAAGGGTGTTTGCCGCTACATGCAGAACGAAGTGAACGCCAAGCTGATCCCCGTTGAAACCGGCGGTTTTCAGGGCGATTATACGGTCGGCATGCGTGAGGTATATGGACTGATCGAACAGAATCTTGTTGGGAAAACCGGCACTGCCCCAAAGACTTATAATATTCTGGGTGCTTCTCCCAGTGCGTATCGCATCCAGTCCGATTTGTGGGAGCTGCGCACACTGATGGAGCAGTCCTTCGGCTATACGTTGGGCGGTATTTTGGGCATGGAAAGCAGCGTGGACACTTTGTCGGCACTGGGCAATGCGGAGATCAATCTTGTTCTCCGTGCAGAAGCACTGCCTGCCGCACAGAAGATGCAGGAAAAATATGGGATCCCCTATGTCTACGGCACACCCTATGGCTATGAGGGTACCGGGCGCTGGCTCAGGGAGATCTCGGAAACGCTCGGTGTCCCGCTCTCAGACGCGATCCAATCGGAGCTTGCCGAACGCCGCGATACCGCGATCCATTTCAAGATGTATGCGCGGATGTATCGTGCGCCCAAGGCAGCGGTCATGGCAGATTATGATACCCTCAACGGCTTTATGCAGCTGCTGCGCGAGATCTGCATCGAGCCGACCCTGTGCGCCTGCCCACACAGCTTACAGCACATAGCAGACGCGGACGCTTCCATCGTTGTATTCGAAAATGAGCGGATGCAGATCGATGCGTTCAAAAAGCTCGATCAGCACCTTGTCTTTGCTGACGAGATCTCACTGCATCTGTGCAATGACAGCAACACAAAAGTATGTGTCAGCTTTCCCCTTGTGCATCACGGTCAGATCGCACGGCATCTGCCCCTGATGGGACTTCGCGGCACCGATCATATCTTGGAATCGGTCGATGCTTACTATCGCCGCTTAGACTAAAAAGATGGAGTGTATCCAAATCGGTACACTCCATCTTTTCGTCTATCCGGGTCGAACGAACAGAATGGTCTGGTGTTGTGGCTTCCGATCCGTCCTCCCCTTGGGACAGTGTGGCAAGCCTGCCTTTTTCTATGTGTAAAACCCGCTTATTCTCTTTCCTGCACCATACAGGCACAGATCCCAGCAGCAAATACCAGAAATGCTGCAAAAAAACCGATCAAAGCATAGATGGCAAAGCTGCCCATGGGCAGATGGCCCTCGAAATAGAACAATCCATGGAACGGCGCGAGCAGTGCATTCCCGACCCAATTGACAAGCAGATTGTCATAATGCAGGAACACCGCAACGTCCAATGCGCCCAGCGCAAAGGCATACACCATCAGCAGGATCTCAAGCCCTCTGCTGTGCA
>JARIAV010000129.1 GCA_029257685.1 Butyricicoccus sp. | reverse complement strand
GCAAGGCTCCCACCCTCGCCGACTGCCTGACCGAAGTGCTCGATTTTGTGCAGACGCTGGAATCCAGTTACGGGGTCAGGATCCCCGTCATTGCCGGCGGTGGGATCCAGACCCACGCAGATGCTGCACAGCTTTTCTCGCTCGGCGCGTCCGGTATACAGGTCGGAACACGCTTTGTCACGACCGAGGAATGTGATGCCGGAGCAGACTTCAAAAACGCCTATCTGCGCGCCCAGCCGTCCGATATCCGGATCATCAAAAGCCCTGTGGGTCTGGCGGCACGCGCCATCCAGGGAGATCTGCTGCGCGAGGCGGAAGCACAGGGCAAACTGCCCATCCGGCATTGCTATCAGTGCATGGCACGGTGCAACCCCAACGAGATCCCCTACTGCATTTCTCAAGCCCTGCTCGATTCCGTACAAGGCCCGAATGGACTGGTGTTCTGCGGTGCGGGCGCGGGTGCGATCCACAAGCTGTCTACGGTTCCAGCGGTCATCGCCGACCTGCTGGCTCTATAAAAAACCAGCCAAGCTCCTTGTCGCAATGTCTAAATTTTATCGGTTATGTTTGTGCAACCCTATAAAAAATTTTTATCAGAAGATTTTGAATTGACAAACCCTGCCATAAAGTGGTATCCTCATCTCAGAAAACAGCATACGGCTTGTGACTAGCTGACTAGGCAAGACCAGACTTTCTCCGTGCACCATGATTTTTGAACGGGGTTAGTTTGGTTTTTTTATTTTTCAAAAGAAAGGAGGAACCAATCGATATGTATGATCCAGAGCCGCCAGATCCCAAATCTTCTTCTGCGTGCCAAGCACCGGAAAATCAGGGCAACAGCAAGGTATACCGGATCGCGCGCGTGATCGGCAGCAACTTCGTTTGTTCCAAGGATGCCGATGGACAGGAGATCATTCTGCGTGGGCTTGGGATCGGCTTCAAAAAAACGAAGGGCGACCTGCTTCCGGCTGCACGGGTCGAAAAGATCTATACCTTGCGCGATCCGGGGCAAAGCCATCGGCTTATGGAGCTGATGCAGAATCTGCCCAGTGAGTATTTCGATATCAGCACCCATCTGATCGAGACAGCAGAACGCACATTGGGACGGCATCTCAGCGAAAACATCTATATCACCCTGACCGACCATATCTCCTTCGCGGTCGAACGGCTGCAAAAAGGCATTTCTTATCCCAATCAGCTGCTTTGGGAGATCCGCACCTTTTACCCGCAGGAATATGCGCTGGGTCAGCAGGCACTCGACGTGATCGAAAGTGTACTTTCCATCCGCTTGCCTGACGATGAAGCCGGATTCATCGCGCTGCATTTCGTCAATGCGGAGCTCGACGGCAAAATGTCTGATATCATGCCGATCACCGAATTGATCCGCGAGATCCTCGCGGAGTCACAGGCCTATTATGGTGTATCTTTCGACGAGCAATCGATCGACTATGAACGCTTCGTGCTGCATCTCAAGTTTCTTGGGCAGCGGCTGTTTCAAAGGCGGTATGCCGCAGAAGACGATACCGTTTTCCAAAACATGATCGCCAGCCACTATCCCAATGACTTCCGCTGTGCGCAGCACATCGCAGCAGAGGTCGCTTCCCGGTTCGGACTGTATGTCCCCACCAGTGAGCAGATCTTCCTGACCGTACATCTGCACAGATTATCCGTTTCCATGGGCGTTTCACAAGAAAAGGAGTAAGAAAATGAAGGACAAAATATTCAGCGTATTACAGCGCGTCGGACGTTCGTTCATGCTTCCGATCGCCATCCTCCCCGTTGCCGGTCTGTTCCTCGGCATCGGCGGTTCATTCACCAATGAAACCATGCTGCAAACCTATGGCCTCATGTCCATCATGGGCCCTGGCACATTCATCAATGCCATCCTGCAGGTGCTGAACGCCGCAGGCTCCGTCGTATTTGGCAATCTGCCCCTGATCTTCGCGATCGGCGTTGCCATCGGTATGGCAAAGCAGGAAAAAGAAGTCTCCGCACTTTCGGCTGCCATCGCATTCTTCGTCATGCATGCGACCATCGGCGCAATGATCGGCGTATTTGGTGCGCCCGATCTGTCTGGTGCGACCGCAGACGTTCTCGGCATCGAATCCCTGCAAATGGGTGTATTCGGCGGTATCCTTGTTGGTCTGGGAACGGCTGCCCTGCACAATCGCTTCTATAAGATCGAGCTGCCGCAGGTGCTCTCGTTCTTCAGCGGCACCCGTTTCGTTCCGATCATTTCCTCCGCAGTCTATCTGGTCGTTGGTATCTGCATGTACTACATCTGGCCGACCATCCAGCTGGGCATCAACGCACTGGGTGCATTCGTACTCGCCTCCGGTTATGCCGGCACATGGCTCTACGGTTTCATCGAGCGCGCACTCATCCCCTTCGGTCTGCACCATGTATTCTACATCCCCTTCTGGCAGACCGCAGTCGGCGGCACTGCAATGGTGGGCGGTCAGCTCATCGAAGGTGCACAGAACATCTTCTTTGCAGAGCTCGCGACCCCCGGCATCGCACACTTCTCCGTATCCGCGACCCGTTTTATGTCCGGTAAGTTCCCGCTTATGATCTTTGGTCTGCCGGGTGCAGCATTCGCGCTGTATCGCTGCGCAAAGCCGGAAAACCGCAAGGCGGTCGGCGGTCTGCTGCTCAGTGCCGCACTCACCTCCATGCTGACCGGTATCACCGAGCCGCTGGAGTTCACCTTCCTGTTCGTTGCACCCGCCATGTATGTCGTACACTGTATCTTTGCCGGTGCGTCCTACATGCTCATGCACATGCTCAATGTTGGTGTTGGTCTGACCTTCTCGGGCGGTCTCATCGACCTGACCCTGTTTGGTATCATGCAGGGCAATGCCAAGACCAGCTGGCTCTGGATCCCCGTTGTGGGCGTGGTTTACTTTGTACTCTATTACTTCGTCTTCTCCTTCATGATCCGCAAGTTCGACTACAAGACTCCGGGCCGTGATGACAGCGAAGTGAAGCTCTATACCCGTCAGGATCTCAACGCCCGTCAGGAAAGCGAAAAGGCAGGCGGCATCGACACCGCACTTTCCGCACAGATCACACAGGGTCTGGGCGGCAAGGACAACATCTCTGATGTAGACTGCTGCATCACACGCCTGCGCTGCACGGTCAAGGACGGCTCCAAGGTCGATCAGGCCTTGCTCAAGGCGACTGGCGCATCCGGTGTCCTGTGTAAGGGACAGGGTATTCAGGTCGTATATGGCCCAAGAGTTTCTGTTATCAAGTCCGATCTGGAAGCCTACCTGTCCTCGGCGGCCTCCAATGCACCGGCACCTGCTCCAGCTCCGGCTCCGGCTCCTACACCTGCTCCAGCTCCGACACCGGCTCCGACTTCCGCAGCACCTGCCGGCCCCTTCATGGTACATAGTCCATTCACCGGACGCGTCGTACCACTTGAAGAAGTACCAGACGATGTATTCTCTGAGAAGATGGTAGGCGATGGCTTTGCCGTGATCCCAGAGGCAGATGAAGCCACCGCACCGGTAGACGGTGTCGTGACCATGATCTTTGATACCAAGCACGCAATGACCATCCAGACAGCGGACGGAAACGAAGTGCTCGTACACATGGGACTGGATACCATCCGTCTCAACGGTGCACCATTCGAGATCTATGTCAAGCAGGGAGATACCGTCAAGGTCGGTCAGCCGATCGCCAAGATGGACCGCGCAGCCGTTGAAGCTGCCGGATATCAGACCATCACCCCTGTCGTTCTGGCAGATCTGAAAAACTTTTCACAGCTTGAGATCAAGCAGCTTGGGCCGGTAAAATCAGGCGATGCTGTCTTGGAGCTCCGCTGATCGATATCGATCCCTCTATTCTCCAAAAGGGGCGCGGCGTGCACTGGTACGCTGCGCCCCCTCTCTCTTTTCCAGATGTTTCCTTGCTTGAGCTATTTGTACAATTTACCTTTCTGTTTTTTATGCATTTCTAACAAGGGTGCGCCCCCGTGCTTTTTGCATTTCATACAAAAAACCAGTTGAATTTTTGTGCTAATCGCCTATAATATAAATAGGCTAAAGAAAACCTCTTGAACCAATTCCCGAGCAGGAATCTTGCAGAGCATATCGGGCAGATCGATCCGCTTCTTTCTGCCATTCTGCAAATCTTACCCGACACATCAATCAACTGTATGTATATAAAGGAGCACATTCCCATGAAACTGAAAGAATTTTTCCGCGGTCTGTATGAACTCAACTATAGCTGCAATCAGATGAACAGCATTCGTACATCTTCTAAGGCACGCCGCAAGTAATCTAAGCCAAATTCATCTCTTTCCCCTATAAAACGAAAAACGGACGACTCGGTCGTCCGTTTTTCATTTTATTCCATCGATCGCGCGAGCTCTGCAAATACACCTGCATTTTTCTGTTCCAGCACGCGGATCATATGATAAAACAGGTCGTTGATCGGGGTCGGCACGCCCAGCTCCCGTCCCAAGCGGCACAGTTCTCCGGAAAACATTTCCACCTCGGTCGGGCGGTGTGCCTCGATATCCTGCAAGGTGGACGGCTTGCCCCATGCAGGCGTGCATTTTGCACGCGCACGCTGCCGCACAAGATCGGCCTCCCCCAGATCGATACCCAGCCGGTTTGCAACGGCGATCACCTCACGGCATGCCGCCTCTCGGATCCAGTTGGCATCGTTTCCATCCTCATACCACGCCGCATAGGGAATGCCCAAAATCGCCGCCGACTGGTTCTCGCTGATATTCCCCATATATTTGACCCAAAGCTCACGCACCATATCCGCGGAGACGCGATAGGGCAGCTTCGCCCGCTCAAACAGCGCACACACCGACTGCACCCGCTCGGAGCGGACAGGATTTTTCGCCTCCCCAAAATAATACATCCCCCCATCGGGATCATAGGTACACACATTGCCCTCCATGATGACCGCACGACGTACCAGCCCGTACAGTACACGCTCCCAGCCATACACCTCTGCAAGCATCCGTTCGGAGCTGATGCCGTTGAGCAGAGGGATGATGATGGTATGCGCCCCAACCTGATCGCGGATATCTCGGATCGCCTGCGGCAAGGCATGGAATTTCACGGCGACCAAAACCAGATCGGCTGGTTCCATTGGTTCATTTGGGGATACGATGGGAAAGTGGCAGGGCTCTCCATTGATGATGACCCCGTCCCGCTCCAGTCGTGCACGCCGTTCACCGTCTGCCAGCACACGAAAATTTTCAGTCCCTACCGCTCTGCAAAGCTCACGCGCCACGGAACAGCCGATCCCACCCAATCCGATCAGCGCAACTGTCTGAATTTCTTTCATCTGTCATTCTCCTATCCGGATGATTTATTCCTTTGTAAATCTGTACTTTTCCCTGCTCCAAACCTATGATACAATAAATCTTAGAATAATTCGATACATTGGAGAAAACTTACCATGAAAAAAATCGTCATCGGTATTCTTGCCCATGTAGACGCCGGAAAAACCACGCTGTCTGAGGGCTTCCTATACTTGACTGGTGCTGTGCGCAAGCTGGGGCGTGTTGACCACAAGGACGCCTTTTTGGATACCAACGCCATCGAGCGGGAGCGCGGCATCACGATCTTTTCCAAGCAGGCTGTTTTATATCCATCGGATGATTTGG
>JARIAV010000115.1 GCA_029257685.1 Butyricicoccus sp. | reverse complement strand
TAAAACAGCATTTTTCACGTTTTTTCTCTGTTTTGTGTCGAAAATTCGCGAACATTTTGCTTTGATTTTTCTGGACATTGCTTGCATAATACCGTATTATGTTGATATTGTTCGTTTTGGAGATGATCCATACATAACCCGTCGGAGGCAGGAAGGCTTTGTCAAATCCATTGCCACACAAAGCGCTTGGCTTTCCTGCAAACGACAAAAAAGGCGGTTCCAAATCGGGACCGCCTTACATAAGCTATCAAGAAGATATAAAGGAGTGACTCTATTATGTGTGGTATTGCTGGAAGCATCGATTTTTCTCTTGGCGCAAAACGCCCTGATGGGCTGAGCGCTCGCATGGCGCAATGTCTGTCCCGCCGCGGTCCGGATCAGGAAGGGTTCTACGAAGACCGGCTCGCAGCACTTGTACACCGTCGTCTGATCGTTGTCGATCCGGATGGCGGCAATCAGCCTATGTATAGTCCTGATGGAAATATTATACTCATTTATAACGGTGAGTTATATAATACACCGGAGCTGCGCACAGAGCTGCTTACGCTGGGACACACATTCACCGGCTATTCAGATACCGAAGTGATCCTGCATGCCTATCTTGCTTGGGGCACGGACGCATTCCAAAAATTCAATGGCATCTATGCATTCGCCCTATGGGACAAACAAACCGAACGCCTGACTTTATGCCGTGATCGGCTGGGGGTCAAGCCGCTTTTCTACGCGCAGCGCGGGCAGCTGCTCGTTTTTGGTTCCGAACTGAAAGCCCTGTTCTGCCACCCTGCCATAAAGCCGCAGCTGGACGAGGACGGACTGCGCACCCTGCTTCTTCTGGGGCCGGCACGTCCGCCGCATACGGGTGTTTTCCACGGGGTCTCCTCTGTCCTCCCCGGACAATTCCTCACCTTCGATGCGGTGCAAGGCTTACAGCCGACCTTCTATTGGCAGCTCACCGCGCAGGAACACACGGATACCCTCGAACAGACCATCGAGCACACTCGCTGGCTCGTTGAGGATGCCGCAAAACGCCAGCTGGTCTCTGATGTTCCGCTGTGTACGTTCCTGTCCGGCGGTCTGGATTCCTCGATCCTGTCCCTGCTCGCTTCTCGCAGCCTCCGTGCGCGTGGAGAAGTGCTGCACACCTTCTCCGTGGATTATCGCGACAATGAAAAATATTTTACGCAGAGTATTTTTCAGCCAAATTATGATAATTCGTATATTCAGCAAATGAGTGATTTCTTGGGTACGGCCCATCATGAGATCATACTGGAGCACGCGGATCTGGTCGATGCCCTGCCCGATGCGGTCAAGGCACGCGATCTTCCGGGCATGGCGGATATCGATTCCTCCCTCCTGCTCTTTTGTCGTGCCGTCCGTCAGCATGGCTTTACCGTCTGCCAATCCGGAGAGTGTGCAGATGAGCTGTTCGGCGGCTATCCATGGTATCACGAACCCTCCATGCTCCATGCGGACGGCTTCCCATGGTCACGCGCGACCGACCTGCGCTGCTCGCTTGTGCAGGACGGCGTGCTCCGCGACAGTGCGGAATTTGTACATGCACACTATCTGCGCACCTGCCACGCCGCCCCCAAGCTGGATACGGATGATGCCACAGAAGCGCGGATGCGTGAAATGTTCCTGCTCAATCTGCAATGGTTCATGGCGACCCTGCTCGACCGCAAGGATCGCATGAGCATGTATACAGGGCTTGAGGTGCGTGTGCCGTTCTGTGACCACCGCATCGTAGAATACGCCTACAATATGCCATGGAAATTCAAGGCACTGGAGGGACGGGAAAAGGGGATCCTGCGCAAAGCATTTGCAGACGTCCTGCCGGAGGAGATCGTATGGCG
>JARIAV010000113.1 GCA_029257685.1 Butyricicoccus sp. | reverse complement strand
AGAAGACCCGCCCTGCGGCGGAGGTCATACATTCACACCCTTGGGGCACTGAGCGGAAAGAATCCGACCGCGGAAATCCCGCCCGTGGCGGAGGTCATACTTTCACACCCTTTCGGCGGCAGATA
The DNA here is from genome assembly GCA_029257685.1 of Butyricicoccus sp. Taxonomy (GTDB): domain Bacteria; phylum Bacillota; class Clostridia; order Oscillospirales; family Butyricicoccaceae; genus Butyricicoccus. The sequence goes on along the minus strand of JARIAV010000113.1, from coordinate 3,436 downwards.
GGTGAATCTGATGGAGAGGGAGTGTTGGATTCATAAGGACAAGAACCGCAAGGTTATAGTCCTTATGCCGCCGTCGCCGGCGCGACACGTTACTCTTTGCTTTGAAGCAAATCCTTTTTAGCAGAAAGACAAACCGAATGGATTTCCAAAAAAGTCTCTTTTGCTTCTAAGCAAATCTTTTTAGCCGAAATGAACCCCTATGGACTCTCCATAATATCCTATCATTCTGATTCATCTGCTTCTTGCGAAAGAATAACAAGCTGTTTCTCTCGGATCGTATAATTTCGATAAGTATAATAGAGCAGATACGCCTTCCATCCCTGTACCAAAACCAACACGATCTCCACCGACTGTTCCAATGCTCCCATATTGGAAGCTGCAAACAACCCCAGTGCCCATGCTGCAAGCAGCATTTCTACCCAATATGCACGGCGCAGTCCATACCCGCCCAGATCTCCATAGATCGCTTCCATAGATCTGATCTCTTTCAGATAGCGATACCAGATATAAAAATACAGGGCTTCCTGTATAACGGAAAAGCACAACTGTACAATTTTATACTGGGGCAAAAAATGCGGCACAAATGAACCGATCACACAAACCCCGATTGCCACCAGCGTCCAAGGCGCGATATTAGAAAACCCCGACTGTTCGATTTTTCGGCAGGCATAAAACAAGAACAAGTACATCAGCACCATCCAAAAGGCGGACTGTGCGATCATCGCTGTAACGGCTGCGATCCATACATATTCCATAACATTTCTCCAATCTCATTGTTGTTCCTATCATACCGAATCCATATCCTGTTTGTAAAGCCCTATTTTTGACCGCAAACAGAAAAGCGGTATGGATCATTTCTCCACACCGCTTACTTTCTGGAATATGGCGTTTTTTCATCTGTCAGCCCAACGAGATAATCTACGCTTGTGTTATAATACCGCGCCAGCTGTACCAGCGCATCGATCGGGATCTCCAGCACACCGCTTTCATATCGGGAATAAGTAGTCTGCGTTACCTTCAACAGCTCTGCAAGGGTACGCTGTGGTAAATCAGCATCTTCTCGCAGATTCCGGATTCTATCGTACAATATCTTCACCTCGAAAATATTGTACGTCACACAAAATCTGCGTCTTGACATTTATGCGAAAATCGCATAAAATTTACTTGACCCCCGTGCGTGGGTACGGTGTAAACATATCTGTGCGTCCAACCAGATAATCAATACTGGTATGGTAATAGTCCGCGAGCCGGATCGCCACCTCCAGCGGCAGCACGCGCTCCTCTCGCTCATACTTGGAGTATAAGGACTGGTCACACATTAAATAATCTGCGATCTCACGTTGCGTCAAGTCAGAATCTTCTCGCAGATCACGGATTCGTAGTCTCATAATACATCACCCATTGCACTATATCGCAGGACAAATTGTCCTACCCACATTTAGGTCAATCTGTCCTAAAATGTCAGTGAGGTGATTCTATGCCAGACTATAAGGCCCTGTATCATACCCTGTTCCATGCAACTGAAGACGCGATCAATCTGCTGATTGCGGCGCAGCGCGAATGTGAAGAACGCTATCTTGCATCAGAAGAAGAAACCAAAAAGAGTGCGGTGGAAGCCGAATAAGCTTCCAAACCGCACTCTTTTTCCGTTCAGATCGTCTCCGGATCGATCAATCATGCTTTTCATGCGCGATCTTTGCGACCACACCACTGAGGGCAAGCAATGCCACAAGGTTCGGGAATACCATGAGGCCATTAAACAGGTCTGACAGGTTCCACACCAGATCGACGCGCAGACATGCGCCAACGATCACACACACCACGACGATCGCCGCATAGATCTTGACCGCTTTCTGTCCAAACAATGCTTTTACATTCACTTCTCCAAAGAAATACCAGCCAATGATGGTCGAGAACGCGAAAAACAGCATACAGATCGCAATAAAGATACTGCCGAAATGCCCAAACGCCTGATTGAACGCCGTCTGTGCCAGCACAGAACCCGTCGCACCGGAAGCCATCGCACCCGAGGACAGGATGACCAGTGCAGTCAGGGTCAGGATGATAAAGGTATCAATGAATACGCCGACCATTGCGATCACACCCTGATCCTGTGGATTCTTCACCTTAGCCAAGGCATGTGCATGGGGCGTGGAACCCATACCGGCTTCATTCGAGAACAAACCGCGTGCCACGCCGAAGCGCATGGCTTCCTTCACGGTCACACCGGCAACGCCGCCTGCGATCGCCTGCGGCTGGAATGCACAGACAAAGATCGCCTGAATGGATGTCCAGAGGGTCTCATGATTGATGTACAAGATCACGATACAGCCCAGGATATAAAATGCCGCCATGACCGGCACGAGCTTTTCCGTAACCGATGCGATACGCTTGACACCGCCAAGGAAAATAAAGGCAGCGATCACGGCACATACGATGCCGACATAGAGCGGATCGATGCCGAATGCATTGCGGAACGAGTCTCCGATGGAGTTGGACTGCACCATATTTCCGGCAAAGCCCAGCGCAAAAATGATGGATATGGAAAAGAATCCTGCAAGGAATTTGCCAAAGCCGTTCGGAAAGCGCGCCTTGATATAGTACACAGGGCCGCCTGTGACCTGTCCGTCCTCGCCTACTGTTTTATACTTCTGCGCAAGGACTGCCTCACCATAGATGGTAGACATCCCAAAGAATGCCGAGACCCACATCCAAAAGATCGCGCCCGGCCCACCGGAAGCCAGTGCCGTTGCACATCCGGTGATATTGCCTGTACCGACCTGCGCTGCAATGGCGGTTGTAAGTGCCTGAAACGAACTCATGCCTTCGTGATCGGCTGCTTTTCCGTTCAGGCTGAACGAGCCAAACATTTTCCGCAGACCAGTTCCCAGATGACGCAGCTGCACAAAACCTGTGCGGATCGAGAATACCACACCTGTAAAAATCAGGAGGTATAGCAATAGATTATCCCAAACAAAACCGCTGATTTGTTTGACCAGTGCTGCGATTTGATCCATATTCATTCTTTGTTTCCCCTTTTTCGTGATTTTCCGAACAAACCAAAGAAAAAGAAAAAGCGAATCCGGTCAGCCTGCCCCTTCGTATACATACGAAAAAACAAGATGATGGTTCGCTCTGTAAGCCCAAGCGGTGGCATCGCCATGCCTTCATAAAAGGCACGCATCAAACACCCTTTGGGTCAAAATCCACTCTGTCCTTTTGCCTGAGAGATTAGCGCACATGCTGCACGCCTTGCACCTTCGGCACTCGTGATCCGAGATTCTCCAGAGCCACATCCGTTTATAGTCATGATCTGCCCAAAAGCAGAAACCTGAGAGTTTTACTCCTTCGGTAAGCACATGGCTTTTTCCTAAAAACTTCGTTTGTCGGTATTGAATTATCTTTAGCCTATCACACTTGCAGGAAAGTGTCAAGT
>JARIAV010000077.1 GCA_029257685.1 Butyricicoccus sp. | reverse complement strand
TATGAGCGCAGGGAGCGCAGGTGCGTTTTCTGCAAAGATGCAGTGTACGGTTGGGGGATCGGTTTTCATAGACATACCTCCTTTGTGGCATTGTATGCGGCGGCGGGAAAAACTTGCATACACGTTGAAAAGCATACAGATTTCATTTCAAATGGGAACCATAGCATAAATTTATAAGAATATAAAAATACGTTTATGCAAGAAAGTGCTACACTTTTCGCCGAAATATTGCAAGAGGCGATTTCGTTTGCTATACTATCTCATGAGCAAACAAAAAAATACATAAAACAACAAATTTAGTAGGTTTATATAATCGGAATGTTTGGAGTACCCCTTCGCATCAGAGGCTGGAAACAGCTGAAATATGTATGGCAGTCCAACGGATACACCCTAACAGGCAATGAGAGACTCTAAAATAAAATATAAGAGCACGTTTGGTTTTGAGAAAGCGTGCTCTTTTCCGCGCTTGTTTTGACTGCAAGGCGAATATCTGTACAAAAAGACAGCAATTAGGAAGGCATATATATGAAAAAAGGGGACACGTGTTGCAGCGTATTGCGAAATTATGAAGATGGAGCAGACTTGAAAGGAGGATATCCGTCAAAAACGCAAAAAAATAGAGGGATCAAAGGAGCTTTGACATGAAAAACTTAAAGGTTAGAAACAAATTATGGCTCGGATTTGGCAGTATCATCATGTTTACATTGCTGATCGCAGGTTTGGCCCTGTCTGGAATGGGGAAAATCAAAAAAGAAGCTGATGTACTGGTCAATCGGACACTGACCAACACCGAATATGTTTGGGAACTCAGAAGAAACCTGATGTCTGAATCGCGTTACCACCTGCTTGCATTGGTGGATACGGATCCGGTAAAAACCAACACTTATGTCGATCATGCACTTCAAGAGATCGAACGCAACAAAGAGATCTTGGAGCTTTATCGCAAGAACTATACTGGAGAAAAAGACAAGTTCAATCAGCTCGATGAGATCCTGAACCGTCAGTCAGGTTATCGCGATGAGCTGGTGCGTCTGCTGCGTATCGAGACCAATGAGGCAACGGTACAGGCCTATGGTATCTTTATCAACCATCTGTATCCAATCCTGGACGAAGAGGGTGCGGTAATTGCACAGATGGGTGAAGAGCAGTTGACGATGGCAAACAAGCAGATTGAACGCGTTTCTAAGGTATATTATGGTGTACTGGCAATCGTGATCACAGCATTGATCTTAACACTTTTGATGAGTGCATTCATGATCCGTAAGATCCGCAAGGCGATCATGACCCCACTCGACCAGATGGAAGATGCGACAAGCGCGCTGGTCGATGGCGATTTCAGCGTCGATATCAATTATGAGAGCCGTGATGAATTTGGTACAGCGTGCAGCAGTATCCAGACCAGCTTTGCAGAGCTCAAGCGTGTCATCCACTGCACCGCTTCTGCTTTGGGCGAGATCGCAGACGGCAACTTTGCGATCGATCCGCAGATGGACTTCAAGGGTGAGATGGAAGAGATCGAGAGAGCAGGAAGCCTCTTGCTGAATAAAATGAATGAACTGTTTGCGGAGATCAAGTCTTCCGCAGATCAGATCCGTGCAGGCTCCGATCAGGTCGCTTGTGCGGCACAGGAGCTGGCGCATGGTGCGACCGAGCAGGCAAGCTCTGTAGAAGAATTGTCCGCATCCATCACAGAGATCTCCAGAAATGTCACCGAAAACGCGAAGAATTCCAAAAAGGCAAACGAGCTTGCGACAGTATCCGGCGAGGTCGCAAAATCCACCATGCATGATATGCAGGAAATGCTTGCTGCAATGAACCGCATCTCCATGTCCGCGGAGAGCATCGGCAAGGTCATCAAGGTCATCGATGATATCACATTCCAGACCAATATCCTGTCCCTCAATGCGGCAGTTGAGGCGGCAAGAGCGGGCGCAGCCGGCAAGGGCTTTGCCGTCGTTGCGGATGAGGTGCGCAACCTTGCGCAGAAGTCCTCGGAGTCTGCAAAGGAGATCACCGAGCTGATCGAAAATGCGATCGCCGCAGTCAATCAGGGAGAAGGAATCGCGCAGAAGACCAGCCAGGCATTCAATGAACTGGCAGGTCAGATCAATGACGTCATTTCTACGGTCAATGAGATCGCGACGGCATCGGAGGAGCAGGCGACCAGCATTCAGCAGATCACCCTTGGCGTCGAGCAGATCTCGGCAGTCGTTCAGACCAACTCGGCAACGAGTGAGGAGAGCGCGGCGGCAAGTGAAGAACTGTCCAGTCAGGCAAATATCCTCAATTCGCTCATGGATCAGTTCCAGCTGCGCTAAGCGAAACGATCACACAAGCGATCAAAAAATCAAGACGGAACACACGGGCTTTGGCGCGTGTGTTCCGTCTTTTTTTCGCTTTATTGGCAAAAAGTATCCCCACCGCCTGCGTGAATACAAAGCGATGGGGATGGAAATAGAAGGAGTACCATTATTGGGAGAGCTGCCGCAGCAGGTCGTCATAGACGGCTGCAAACTGGGCAGGGTCGTCGTTGTAATCGGAATTGGTGCGGAACACCTGTGTCACCAGTGCATCGTGTGCCGCTTCATCTTTTTGACGCAGGAGCTGTAAGAGGGCGGCATCCTCTGCGCCGCGCCGTGCCGCTTCCATGCGCATGCCGGGCCATGGGCCGTCCTTGCCGGGATACACGAGGAAGGAATCTCCACAGGGGAAATTCGTGCCGATACCGGTATGGTTGGGGCAGCTCGTTCCCTTGAATGGATCCATGCCGTTCTGGAATTGATTGAAGCCCCAGTGCAGGAAACCGGACAGCCGGTTTTTTGCACAGCCCCAGAACAGCAGCCGTCCCTTGAGTACGGCGAAATCCAGAAAGCGGTTGAGCCAGTGTCCTTCCGGCCCACAGCAGACATACGCCCAGACCTCCTCGCCCAATCCGATCAGATGGTCGAAGGCTTCCTTGTGCTGCTCGTAGCCCGGCGTACCGGGAACCCAGATATCCACACCACCGCGGAATTCTGCGGTGGAGACCGCTTCGATGACCTTGACGCAGGGCAGATATTTGCGCAGGATGCTGGCAGCCAGATAATACTGTTCTTTTCTTGGGTGCAGGGCATCATCCGGACAGTGGATATCGGGCTCGTCATGGATGTGGAACACGATATCCTTGTCCCAGCCGTGCCGCTTGAGGAAGTCGGCAAGTGCCTGTACAAAGCGCACGGTGATGGCGTAGCCCTCCGGTGTGTCGATGGGGACATCGGGTGCCATGGCACAGGTGAAGCGGTCGGTATACATGTTGGGCATCCCGTCGGGCAGGAAGCCGCGGCTGAGCAGCGGGCCGATCTCAATGGTTTTGAGCCCTGCCTCGAAGAAGCACTGGATGATGGGCTCCAGATAGGAAAAATCAAAGGTGTAGGGATCGCGGCTTGCAACACAGGTGTCATCGAGTTCCAGATAGAACATGGTCTGGTGCAGGCGGCGCATCGCATGGGCATATTTGCGTACCATTGCATAAAATTCCGGCGTTCCCTCCGTGACCTGATGGAAGCGGCAGATGGCACTGAGGCTGAACCAGTTGGTCACAGGGAAGGTATCCTGCGGGATGATGACCGGATAGACCTGCACTGTGAGCTGACAGGTGTACGCCCCTGCGGTCAGCGTTGCGGTATGCTGCCCCGCGGTGATACCGGATTTGGGAACGAGGCACAGATACAGTGCCGCCAAGCCGTTTTCGGGCTCCAACGCATCCTCGATGGGTTCTAAGCAGTCGTACACCTCGAAGGGGGCAAGCCGCGTTGCATAGGCAGGCTTTTCCTTGGGGCGATCGGAAAGCACCATCGCGCCGCCCTGATCCTCCCCGTTTCCCGTATTGTATTCCACCGGAATGGAGCGCATACGGAACCATTCTGCGGTGAAGGATTCGCTTTCCAGTGTTAAGGGGAGCGAAGAAGCGTCGGTTTTCAGGAGCAGCTGGATGCCCGGTCTGCCATTTTGCGGCATGGAAAGCGCGAGCGTGTGCGGCAGTGTGCCGAGCGTACTGTCCGGATAAAAGAATTCCTCATAGGCACTGAGCAGGCCTTGAAATGAAGCAGTATGTGTCATAGAAAGATCTCCCTTTCAGTCGGTGTGGATAGGATCACAGCAAGGTGCTGAAGATGTGATTGTTTTCTGCACAGCAGTCGGTGCTGTGTGCAAATTGCAGGATACCTTCATAGTGCTCGCCGTAGATGGGTTCTTCCATGGTGCTCGAACCATAGCAGGGGATGGTGTAATCCAGCTGACCGGCATTGATGATGGTGTTATCATGTACCTGCACGTTTTTGCAGGAGGAGAAGTAGCCGGCGAGTCGGGGACAGTCTACGATGGTGTTGGAGCAGATCTCGATATCCGTGAAGATGGGATATTCCGTGCGTCCGTTGGGCAGATAGACCCCCATATAGATGACACCCATCTGCCATGCATTGAGATCGCAGTGACGGATGATGTTGTTTTGGATCAGAAGATCGGTCACGCCCTGTCCCTCGCTCCAGCGGTTCTCACAGCCGGTCTCGATCTGGATGGCGGCCCCTTGGATGTTCTCGAACAGATTGTTTTCCACCCGTCCATGACTGCCTTGCAGCAGTGCACCGCGTGCGCGATTGTTGCAGAAGCGGCAGTTGCGGATGATATAATAATCCGTGTGGAACGTGCGGTTGAACAGGATGGATTCGGCATCGAGCGTTTGGGGCAGGGGGGTATCCAGCTCCAGTGTGCAGGTGCGTTCCTCCGGATGATAGCAGACAGAAAGCACCTTTGCCGTATAGCCGGTGGGCGAGAGATCGGGCTGGCGCAGCTCGATGTGGCTGCCTGCCTCGAATTGCAGGGCACTTTCTGCCACGCGCCGCGCAAGCAGGGTATGATCGCCCAGACGCTCCACGCCCATGCTGGAATTGTCATGCAGATTGATACAGTCATCGCCTGCACCGGAGAAGTCACAGTCCTCAATGATGAACTGTCCCTGTGAGTTGCCCACATGCAGACAGTCCACCGAGACGGAGACACTGCGCGCCGTGCCCGGTCGGGGCAGGATGCGGCAATGGTCGAAATGCAGATGGTGTACGCCGCCGCTGCTGAAAAAGCCATGTCCGGGGCAGCCGTACAGGGTCAGGCGTTCCAAGGTGATATGGCTGCTGCGCGTGGTGCGCACGGCGACCCCGTCATACTCAAAATGACGGAAGTTGTAGCATTGACCACGATGGAAATGCAGGGCAGCCCATTCCGGACGGGTGGTATACATGCGGAGCAGATCGTTTTCCAGTTTTTCCATCTTGGGAAGCAAGATGTTGCTCAGCTCGCGCACGAGCCGCTGCATTTCTTCATCGGACTTGGCATCGCCGGAAAGATGTACATGGTCATTGAAGTACGGGCGGAACTCGATGCCGCCCGTGCAGCCCGGCGTATAGCGCTTGGGATCGAAGGGCCCAACGATCCGGATCTCCATATCTGCGGGGACCTGCTCACAGGCAGGGAAACGCACGTCCAGATAGCTTCCGTCTTCCGCCACCTGTTCGATCACGCCCACACTTGCAAGGGGCGCATCCGCCCAGCTCCAATCCAGCACGAGATCTTTCAGATGGATCCGTTCGGAATCCAAAATATCGAAGTATGCGACCGGTGTATGGAAGATCAGCTCACTGCCATTGCCTGCGATCGTGAGATCGTGGATGCCGTGCAGCGGCAGGTGCAGCCCCTCGGGGGCGGTATACAGATGGTATACGCCCTTGGGGATGGAGAGGACTGCGCCGGGGGATTGCTGACAGGCCGCGATCGCCGCGCGGAACGCCTGTGTATTGCAGAAGCCGGTTTCTGCCTTTGCGCCGAAGTCCGTAAGTGCATAGACCGTACCGGAGCGAGCAGGCAGATCGATCGTGATCGGCTGTGTAAAATGTTCCATTTCTTATCCTTTCACGCCAGACGACATGATGCTGGCTTTGAGTTGTTTGGAGAACAGCAGGGTGATGAGGATGACAGGCAGGATTGTGACAAGGGAGATGCCCATCAGGGTGTTCTGCTTGGTGCTGACATTGTTCGAGATATTGTAGAGTGCTACATTGAGCGTCCAAAGTTCCTGTAGCTCGGTGACCATCCATGCCCAGAAGAAGTCGTTCCAGTTGCCGAGGAAGGTCTGCAAGGCGATCAGGGAGATGATCGGCTTGGACAGCGGCATGCAGATGCGGCGGTACAGGAAGAAGTTGGACGCGCCGTCCAGTCGTGCGGCTTCAAAGTAAGAGCCGGGGATGCGGTCGAAGAAGCCCTTGAACAGATAGACATAGAAGCCGTATGGATACAGGAATGGGAGCAGGAGGGCGGCATAGTTGTTGTATGCGCCCATATTGCGGTACATGATGAGCTGTGGCAGCATGATGCTTGCAAAGGGGATCATCTGTGCGCCGAGGAAAAAGAGCAGGGTGAAGCGTGCGGCCTTGGGCGGGAGCAGACGGCTGATGACAAAGCCGCAGAGGGAGCACAGGAACACCTGTGACAGGATCGCAAAGCCGATCACGATAACGGTATTGCCGACGAATGCCCAGAAGCCAAAACGGGAGATCGTTTCGTTCTTGGAATACATATAATTCGGCAGCTTCATGTAATGTACAAAGCTCTCGAGCAGCAGCCAGTTGTTCTGCTTGGTGTCACAGGCAGCCAGTGTGCCGTTGAGTGGGAACTTTTTCTCGAAAACCTCCTGCAGCTTTGCCTGCATCCCATCTTGCATCCCTGTGGGTGCGGGGTGGGAGGAAAGACCGTCCGGAGAAAATTCATAGCCGATGATATTGGCAGCACGCTGCGCACGATCCTTATAGAGCAGGGTCTGCTTCTTGAGCACCGTTCCCTCATAGATGCCATAATCCTTTTCCAGCTGGAGCTGACTCTGGTGCGCACGCGCATAGAAGATGGTCTGTCCATCGCGCACGCCGTAGAATTTGGTTTCAAAGATGGAGTCACGGTTGAGCTTGGTGTAGATCCCGAACATGGAGCTGACCATATCTTCCTGAAGCACTGTTTCCAGTTCGGCATCCGAGCCGGTGAAGTCCGTGTAATCCACGGCGATCTGGAGCGAATTTGCGCTGTCCGGCAAGAGCTTGGGCGGCACGTCATAGATCTTGGTGTTATCCTTCATCGCATTGCTGATGGTGAGTGCAAACGGGAACAGCACCAGCAGCAGGGAGATCACCGTCACGACGATGGAAACGATTTGCAGGGAAAGATCGCTTTTGGAAAGGCGGATCTTTGGCGATTTTGACTTTTTCATGTGTCTTACTCCTTTTCCGCGTTTTCAAAATGCATCTGTATCATGGTCATGAGCATGACGACGATCATAAGGATCACCGAGGCAGCCGAACCGCGGCCATAGTTGAAGTCCTTGTTGAAGCTGTTGTAGATGTAGATGCCCTGTGTGGTCGATGCACCGCTCGGGCCGCCTGCTGCGAACATATAGGGCGCATCGAGCATCTGCATGGCAGTGGATACGGAAATGATCATTTGAATGAAGATGATGTAACGGATATTGGGCAGGGTGATATGCCAGATGCGCTTCCAGCCGGTGCAGCCGTCCAGAGAGGCAGACTCCATGATGTCCGGCGAGACGTTCTGGATCGCAGAGAGATAGAGCAGCACGTTGATGCCGCCGCCGATGACACCGGGGAAGATGATACAGAATTTGACCAGCGACGGATCACTGAGCCAGGTCTGCGCCTGTCCGCCGAAGAATTGTACGATCTGGTTTGCAACGCCGTAATCCGGATGCCAGACCCAACGCCAGACAATGACGTTGATGGTGGTCGGGATGAGTGCGGGCAGTAAGTACATCGTGGAAATGACGCTTTTCATGCGGCGCAGCTCATTGAGGAACAGGGCCTGAATGATGGGGATGAAAAAGGTCATGACCATCTGGAGGAACAGGAAAACAAAGCTGTTTGTCCAGGATTCCCAATAATATTCCGTGCGGAACATGGTCAGATAGTTTTCCAGCCCGACAAATCGACCCGGCTGACTGATGGGGTCATAATCGAAGAAAGAAATGTATGCCGCTTTCAGGATGGGGTAATATTTGAGCCAGAGGGTAAAGCATATCGGAAGCAGAAGAATCAGCCAAGGGGCTAACTTCTGCCGCCAGAAATAGCCGCGCTGTGAGTCCTTTTTCATAATTTGGGATGCTCCTTTCTGTGATTGCTTCAATTTTAACAAATATGTTACAAATTTGGAGAGATACAAAATTGACTTTGTATGTCACTATTCTTTACCTGTTTCCCTCTGCGGAACGCCGCGCAGCATTTTGTGCATGTGGATCTGTTTTTCTGCACATAGAAGGTTAAAATTAGTGTATTTACATAAGAAGCAACATTTGATAAACTGAGAACAACGAAGGCGAGGGATAATCGTTACATACAGAAAGCATCATACATTATGAAGGAGGATATCAACATGAGATCGAGCAAACGATGGATGTCGCTGTTTACATGCAGCACACTGGTATTGTCGCTTTTGGCAGGCTGCGGTGGCGGCGGCGGTGGAACACAGGGGAATCCACCGGCGGCAGACGCAGGAAAGGACGGACATGAGCCGGTCGAGCTTACCCTTTGGGTGACCAGCCGCAATACCGATGAATTCGATACCGAGCGCGAAAAGAGATTCCTTGAGGAGCATCCGTGGATCACCATCAATACCGTAGTCAAGGAAGGTGACCCCGGCAATGAATTCTATCAGGCTGTTGCAGCAGGCACGGCGCCGGACTGTATCCGTGGTTCCTTTACCATGATGGATAAGTACATTTCTTCCGGTATCGTTGCACCGCTCAATAAGTATCTGGACAAGTGGGACGAGACCCGCTATATGGACAAGGCGTATATGGATATGTTCACCCGTGACGGCGATATCTACGGTCTGCCGCATGAGGTCACACCAATGCTGTTCGGCTACAACAAGGCACTGTTTGAAAAGGCTGGCATCGACCATGCACCGACCACTTGGGACGAGGCACTCGAAGATGCAAAGAAACTCAGTGATCCGAATGGACAGATCGCAGGCTATGCGACCCTGACCGCAGAATGGACCGAATGGTTCTTCCAGTACTATGTATGGCAGGCAGGCGGCGACCTGACCCGTGAGAACGAAGATGGGACAGCAGAGCTGACTTTCACCGATCCGGCTGTCATCGAGGCTGCAAAGTATTATCAGAAGCTGGCAGCTGCAAAGGTACTGCCGAGTGACCGCACCCTCAAGTTTGGGGATCTGCTGGATAACTTCAGTCAGGGCAAGATCGCAATGATGCCGTTTGCAGTAGACTGGGTCGTTGACGTTGCAAACAAGGGTATGGATCTCGATGATCTGGGTCTGTGCCTGCCACCTGCTGGCCCGTCCGGCAAGACTGCGACCGCGATCGCAGGCGACTGCTGGGTCATCAATGCAAAGTCCAGCGAGGCAAAGCAGGACGCAGCTTGGGAATACATCAGCTTCCTGCTGGGCAAGGACGAGCGCGCAAAGTACTATGAGAACCTTGCAAGCAAGGGTGCGATCGCACCGATCACCCTGCCGCGTACCGATATCAGCATCACCGATTTCACAGAGTTCCCAGAGGAATGGAAGCCGGTGCTGTCCAGTGTCGGTGAGGTTGGTCGTCTGGAATTCTACGGCAAGGCTGACTTTGGTTCCTATGTGGATCGCGCCGTACAGAAGATCCTGTCCGATCCGAATGCAGATCCGGCGAAGGAGTTCGGCGATGCACAGGCTCTGGCAGAAAAGGAAGCACTGAACGCTTTCAACGAAGCAAACAAAAAAGCATAAAGTGATATTTATTGCACAAAACAGGGCATGTTACATGCCCTGTTTTGTGTTGTTTTATATAGGAGAGGGTGCTATAATCAAACAAGAGGATGGGGAAAGGTGAGGGGATTTTTGATGGTGTATCCGCGTGATCCGCATTTGCTGACCAGAAAACTGGTCTCTAAATTGCGTAAGCTCAATATTTTTCCGCGGCTGTTTTTGGTTTTCTGTGCGCTGCTCTTTGCATCCACAGCGTTTATCACGGTGTTCAATCAGGCAAGCTACAGCCGTGAGGTAGAAAACAATACCGTGAAATATTTGTCCGTTCTCGTGCAGAATGCAAACTTTAAACTCCAGCAGGAAAAAGAGAAATTTGAACAGGGGATGCGTGCTTTTACATACAATGAAAGCATGCTATCCGCCATTGCTCAAAATATCGCATTGCAGGAACAGGCAGAGCAGGGAGAGCCTGCGGCTGCGGAACGCTATGCCGCAAACCGTGCGCTGATCGAAAAAAAGCTGCTTTCCCTCAAAAGCCGCATGGAGGGGATCCGTGCCGTCCTTTTTGTGGGAGAACACACACAATATAATATGGAAATGGATCAAAACAAAGTCAGAGGTGCATTCGTGCGCGATCTGGATGCCTTTTATCAAACGGAGCTGTACACGCAGACGGTCGCCTCTCAGGGGTATCCGGTATGGCGCGATGCGGTGGAGGAGACGCCACAGCTGTTTTTTGAACGGGACGACGGCAGGTTCGGGATCCTTGGGTGCGTGACGCTGTCCTATCAGGTGTATGCACCGGAGAGCAGGGACGCGCTGGGGATGCTGATTTGCTGCATCGACCCCCAATATTTCACCAAAATCCTGCGCGAGTATTCCTCACAGGAGGGAGGGAATACCTTTATCGTGGGAGAAAACGGACTGGTAGAGGGCATCGCCGCCGAATTCGATGCCCCACCGTTTCCACAGGCTGCGGATACGCTGTTCCAAACCGTGTTCGCGCAAAATGACGGCAACCTGCGTTTGCAGGAGGGAAAGCGTGACCTGCTTGTCAGCTTTTGCGGAACGCCAAACTTTCCACTGCGGATCGTGAACCTGACTTACCGCGATTATGCCCTGCAAAAAGCGGACAAGCTGGGCTGGCTCAATTTCGGGATCCTGCTGATCGTGCTGGTCATCGGGGCGGCGGGCTTTTATCTCACGGCGATCAGCATTGCCTATCCGGTGACACGGCTCATCGGTGCAATGCAGCGCGTCGGGGCAGGCGATTTCGATGCGGTCTACCAGCCGGAGAGCCGCGATGAGATCGGGGTGCTGTGCAAGGAGTTCGACCACATGATCGCAGACATGAAGGAGCTCATCAATCGTGTGTATGTGTCCGAAACCCGAGAGAAGGCACTTGCACTTGCGGAAAAGAGCGCGCAGCTGGACGCCTTGCAGATGCAGGTCAATCCGCATTTCCTGTACAATACGCTGGATATGATCCGTTGGCAGTGTATGTATGAAAACGGCGGAGAAAGTGCGGCTTCTGATATGATCGAACGGTTTTGCACCCTGCTGCGCATGACCATCAAAAAAAGTGAGAAAAAGGAAACCATTGCGGACAGTCTGCTCCATGCCCAGACCTATCTGGAGGTCGTGAATTTCCGCCATACCAGCAAGATCCAGCTGGAAACCACATTTGCATTTGAACCGGCAGCGTATTTCATTCCCTGCCTGTCCTTGCAGCCCATTCTGGAAAATGCGATACGGCATGGATTTTCGGGCGAGGAGACAGAGAACAGAAAGATCTGGATCCGGGGCAGCTATCAGAATGAGAAGAATCTGGAGATCTGTATTTCAGACAATGGACATGGAATGACAGAGGAACAGACGGAAGCCTTGCGTGCAAGCATGGAAGGTCAGCAAGTGGAGAAGGGCAGTATTGGTCTCAGGAATGTCGATCAACGTCTCAAGCTGTGCTATGGAGAGCATTACGGGATCCATATCGAAAGCCAGCCGGACAAGGGAACACGCGTGATTTTGACCATACCTGCTGAAATGGAGGATACAGATGGCATATAAGGTATTGTTGGTAGATGATGAAGCCATGGTCACACAGGGTCTGACCCGTTTTGTCAACTGGGAGGAAGCCGGATACACCGTGGCAGGAACGGCGACCAGTGTTGCAAAGGCACTGGATTTCTTGGAGCAGGAGCCTGTCGATCTGGTCATTACCGATGTGCAGATGCCCGTACAGAACGGACTCGATCTGCTGCGCATCCTCAAAGAAAAGTATCCGCGTATCAAGACGACCATTCTTTCCGGATACAGTGAGTTTTCCTATGCACAGCAAGCCCTGCGGCTGGGCGCGCTGGACTATTTGACCAAGCCCATCAATTTTTCTGCCTTGAAATCCCTTCTTGCCGAGGTCAAGATACGGCTGGACGAGGAGCATCAGCGCAGTGGCGCAGACAGCCGGATGCAGGAGCTGCTCACACAGACCCTTATTTTGAACCTTGCCAATGGACTGCCCTATGACGAGACACGCGCGGCGGTCTGTCTGGATGTCAGCTGTCCCATTACGGTCGTGCGTCTGGCAGGCAGGGAAAAGGGCAATCTGCCCGAGCATCTCATGCAGGAGCTCAAAGAACGGTTTGCCCCCTGTCAGGTCGTTTCTCCAAGTGGTGCAGAATTGCTGCTCGTGCTGGAGGGAACGCGCGCGGTGAACCAGCTCTGCAAGGAGCTTGGCACGCTTACAGAACAGGCGATGATCTGTGGGATGCCGCTTTGCGTAGGCATTTCCGAGCCGTGCAGTGGATATCCGCAATTGCGTGCGGCGGTGATGCAGGCAGGCAAGGCGATGCGATACCAGAAGGCACGAACCAGTGCGGGCGTGCTTTTATACACACAGGTGCAGGAAATGTTCATGGGCAGCGATGTGTCCTCAGACACGATGATCCGCCGCCTGATCGAAGTCTTTTCCACGCCGGAGCTGCGCGCGCAGATGCTTCCGGAATTTCGCACCGCGTTTTCCTCGATGGAGGCGATGCCAAACGGCTCTCTTACCAGTCTCAAACGTTTTTGTACAGAGCTTTTGGTCGAACTGGATGGGCCCATTCAGGATATGAATCTATCAGACTATCCGAGGCATAACCGCCTGAGTGAGACCCTGATGGACGTGCTGAGTGCGAAAACTGCGCCCGATATTCTGGGCTATATGACAGAGTATCTCGAGCAGATCTTGGAGCGCGTGCAGGTGCTCGATGAATCCCAGCGAGCGGGAGAGCTCATTGATCGCGTGAAAGAATACATCAAGGGGCATTTCGCGGAGAATCTGACGCTTGCCGTGCTGTCGGAGATCTTTTATGTGTGCCCTGCGTATCTCAGCCGCCTGTTCAAGAAGAAAACGGGCATCAATTTTGTGGATTATCTGACAAAGCTGCGGATCGAGCGGGCGAAGGAGCTGCTGGCAGATCCGGACAGAAAGATCTATACGATTGCGGAAATGGTGGGATATGAAAATCCGCGGTATTTTTCCCGCCTGTTCAAGGAAGCCACCGGATATGGCCCGCAGGAGTATCGCGGCACGCTCAGTGGGGAAAACAGTATTATATGATGCTGTGAAAAATGGTGATTTGGGATTGACAAGGCAGGACGAGAAAGCATATAATTTTTTGTATCTTCAACAGTTGCTTTCCGGTAAGGAGGATGTGTGATGAAACAAAAAAACAGATATTATATGTTCATCTTAGGTCGAGCGATTTCCAGTTTTGGCAACTGGTTTGCGGCAATGGCGATCCCTTTTCTTATTTTTGATTTAACGGGGTCTGCCATGGCGGTATCCATGAGTTTTTTGCTGGAAACATTGCCGATCATTGTGTTATCCCCTGTGATTTCCAGACTGATCGACCATTCTTCTCGGAAACGACTGCTGCAAATCTGCGAATTGATGTCCGGTCTCTCGATCGTGACCTGTATCCTGACCGCCTGTTCCAATGTGATTGTTCTGTACCTGATGTGTATGGTGCTATCCGTCACCAGCTTTACCTATAATACAACAGTAAATGCCTATGTTCCGGATATTTGCGGTGATCTGGAACTGAAAACCGCGAATACGATCGACGCATTTGCAAGTGATGCTTCTATGGTGATCGCGCCGGTGGTGGCTGGTTTATGTATTGAGTGGGCGGGATATGAGGTCGCCCTGTGGATCGATACGGCTACCTTTGTGGTATCCTTTTTCTTTCTTGGGTTTCTGCAAAAGGATATTCGTACAAAAGCAGATGTTTCCGAACAGGATGCCGGAAAGCAGACGTTTTTATCCAAAGATTTTCTGGCA
Source organism: Butyricicoccus sp. (assembly GCA_029257685.1). Classification (GTDB taxonomy): domain Bacteria; phylum Bacillota; class Clostridia; order Oscillospirales; family Butyricicoccaceae; genus Butyricicoccus. The sequence continues at coordinate 722 of JARIAV010000077.1, read as the reverse complement.
TGGCTGGGCACACAGTATTTCCTGAAGGCACTCATGGTGATCTGTATTTTGTTTTCCATTTGCGGTGCAATTTTTTCCGCACTCGATGCCGTGTATATTGCTGAGATCTTTGGTGGATCTTCTGATGTATATGGCTATATCAATTCGGCTTGGGGCATTGGGATGCTTGCAGCGAGTGCGCTCTACATCGTATACAAAAAATGTGCAGAGATCAAGATGTTTGTCCTTGGGATCTTTATTATGGGCGTTGCTACGATCGGCTATGGACTTTCGGGGAATATTCCAGTCAGTGTGGGATTCAATTTGATTGGTGGCGCGGCGAATACGCTGTATGCGATCTATTATAGATCCTTGATTCAAAGCTGTACGACTGCTGAAACACGCGGTAAAGTCTTTACGCTGCAATCCACGCTGGCAAAGATCTGTTCTGTGATGGTTGTATTTCTGGCGGGGGCGTTGGCAGATTTTTCTTCTGTGCGTGTTTCCATTGTGATATCCGGTGTTTGTACCATTGTACTGGCAGTTGTATGTTTGAATGTTTTGAATCAAAAATCAGAAAAAACGGTTTGATTAGATGATATACATCGATGGATTTTTGGAAAACCACAGGTTTTCCAATACACTTACATTACCATAGGCGCGAGATATAGGAACGGGAAATACCAAGCCGCGCCGCTACTTGCTTTTGCGTAAGGGGCTCTCCCGTCCCAAGCCCATAGCGT
>JARIAV010000054.1 GCA_029257685.1 Butyricicoccus sp. | reverse complement strand
ATTTTGCATATGTAAGAAACAATCTTACAAATAAAATCGTAAGAACGATGATGCGAAGAAGCTTCGAGTACATAGTATCCACCCCCTTTTCTGTCAGACAGAGCAGGGGGGATCTTGCCCCCTTGCTCTACTATCTATAGAGGATAGCGGACAAAACCGCTTGACAGGGGAAGAAAAGTGCTCTATAATAAAGATACAAAAAAGGGCGCGTACCAGTAGATGGTTATGCCCTCATCTTTTGGTTAAAATGACCGCTTGTTTTCTGAGGACAGGGCGGTCATTTTGCATATGTAAGAAACAATCTTGCAAATAAAATCGTAAGAACGATGATACGAAGAAGCTTCGAGTACATAGTATCCACCCCCTTTCTGTCAGACAGAGCAGGGGGGATCTTGCCCCCTTGCTCTATTATCTATAGAGGATAGAGGGCATAACCGCCTACCGTTGTGGTACGCGCTGAAAAAATATGAAATTATGTTTTTTCCTGTTTCTTAGAATACCATATCCTGCGCTGTTTTACAACCGATTTCGACAAAAAATATCTGTGATCTGGAAACCGCTTGACAGGGGAAGAAAAGTGCGCTATCATAAAGATACAAAAAAAGGGCGCGTACCAGTAGATGGTTATGCCCTCAAGTTTTGGTTAAAATGACCGCTTGTTTTCTGAGGACAGGGCGGTCATTTTGCATATTGAAAACAGATCCGTGCAGCAGATCTTACTGCCCGTTGAACTTTTGCGCGGCGGATGCCGTACCGTTTGCGATGATCTCCGCGGCAGCGTCCATCGCGCGTGCGGCGGTGTCGCGCAGGGTGGGCAGTTCCTCGGCTGTGAACTTGGACAGCACCCAGTCGGCAAGGTCATAATCGGGATGGGGCTTGGCACCGATGCCGATTTTCACGCGTGGGAAGGTATCCGCGCCCAGCTGATAGATGATGTTTTTCACGCCGTTCTGTCCACCGGCGGAACCCTTGGGGCGCACGCGCAGGCGTCCAACCGGCAGGGAGATGTCATCGAACAGCACAACGATGCGCTCGGGTGGGATCTTATAGAATGCGGCGGCATCGCGCACCGCTTCGCCGGAAAGGTTCATGAAAGTCTGCGGCTTCATGAACAGCACGCGCTTTCCGCCCAGTGTGCCCTCGCCAACGAGTGCCTTGAACTTCATGCGATCGATGCGCTGTCCGGTCTTGGCTGCGTAGGCATCGAGCGCACAGAAGCCGGCATTGTGCCGCGTGTTTTCGTACTGGCTGCCCGGATTGCCCAGCCCGACGACCAGCCATTCAATGCCGCCTGCGGTTTCGTCCTTCTCTGCGCGCTCCTGTTCGAGTTTTGCAAAGATATCAAAGATAGACATGGTAGTTTGACTCCTTAGAAAAGGCTCCCCAAACGAGGGGAGCCTGCGTTTTTTTTCGATTATTCCACAGAGAGGATATAATAATAGACCGGCTGACCGCCGTTGATGACCGTGATCTCCAGATCGCGGTTCTCGCGGTGGAACAGCTCCTCCAGCTTTGCCGCTTCCTCCTCGGAAACGCCCTCGCCGTAGATGATGGTAGCAAAGGTGCTGCTGTCGCTGACCAGCTCACGCACCAGCTTTTTGAGTACGTCATGCTGCCGCTTGCTGTTTGCGGTCAGCTTGCCCTCGCACAGTGCGAGATATTCGCCCTCTTTGATCTTCTTGCCATCGAAGTCAGAGTTGCGCGCAGCGTAAGTGACCTGACCGGCGCGCACGCCTGCGAGTGCGTCCTGCATGGCAGCGGTGTTGTCCGCTTCCTCACAGTCGCCGTCGAATACCAGCAGCGCGGAAATGCCCTGTGGGATATTCTTGGTGGGCATGACGATGACCTTTTTGTTTTCGCAGAGTGCGGCGGCCTGCTCGGCGGCCATGATGATGTTTTTATTGTTTGGGAACACATAGACGATCTCTGCCGGTGTGCGATCCACGGCGCGAAGGATGTCCTCGGTGGACGGGTTCATGGTCTGACCGCCCTGTACGATCTCGTCGCAGCCGAGGTCGGAAAAGACGGTGTGCAGTCCGTCACCGGCGGCAACGGCAACGAAGCCGTATTTCTTTTCCGGCTCGCGGATCTCGCGCTCCTTGGGAGCGACCGTGCCCTCGATGACCTTTGCGGTGTGCTGCTCGCGCATGTTTTCGATCTTGATGGTGAGCAGGGGGCCGAATTTCAGACCTTCCTCGAGTACGCGGTTGGGCTGGTCGGTGTGAACGTGGACCTTTACGATGTCGTCGTCCTCGACAACGACAAGGGAGTCGCCGATCTCGTTCAGCAGAGCACGCATCCTGCCGACGTTGCGCGCCTTGTCCTTGCGAGCGGCGATGAATTCGGTGCAGTAGGTGAAGGTGATATCCGCGTCATTGATCGCGCCGAAGTCTGCTGCTGCATTGGAAGTGGCGGTCTCCTCGATCTTGCGTTCTTTCTGGATACCACGGAAGGCGTCGAACATGCCCTCGAAGATGGCGAGGAAGCCGAAGCCGCCTGCGTCCACAACGCCTGCCTTTTCCAGCACCGGATTCTGCTTGGTGGTTTCCTCCAGTGCGGTTTTGCCGCGCTCGAGCACGGCGGCGAATACATCGTGTACGGACAGGGTGGGGTCGCTCTGGCACAGCTCGACGGCGTGCTGGGCGGAAACGCGGGTGACGGTCAGGATGGTGCCCTCAGCCGGTTTCATGACGGCCTTGTATGCGGTGTCCACGCCTTCGCGCAGAGCGATCGCGAGATCACAGCCATCTGCCTGTTCTTTTTCGCGCAGCTTTTTTGCCATGCCGCGGAACAGCAGGGAGAGGATGACGCCGGAGTTGCCGCGCGCGCCGCGCAGGAGGGCGGAAGCGGTGGCATCGGCAGCCTTGGCGAGGGTGGGATCGGTCAGGCGCTGCATTTCCTCGCGTGCCGCCTGCATGGTCATGGACATATTGGTTCCCGTATCGCCATCGGGAACGGGGAATACGTTCAGTTCATTTGCCTGCTCTTTTTTTTCGGCAATGGCAAGCGCACCCTCCATTACCATCTGCTGAAAGAGCAGTCCAGTGATTTTCTGGTCGTTCATTTTATTCTGTTACTCCTTCGTTTGTTGAATCAGTCAGCTTTGATGCTTTCGACGTAGATATCCACGTTTTTGACATCGATTCCGGTCAGCTGTTCCACATGGTAGCGGACCTCGCTGATGATAGAACGGCAGACGGAGGCGATATTGATGCCATGATCTACCGCGATATGCAGGTCGATATTGATGCCGCCGTCCGGTGCTTCGGTGATCTTGACGCCGCGGCTCATGTTTTCGCGGCGGAGCAGGTGTGCCACGCCGTCAGCGACGGAGCGGACGGTCATGCCCTTTACGCCAAAGCAAGAGGAAGCGGCATAGCCTGCGATGCCAGCCATCACATCGGGTGCGATCTCGATATATCCAAGTTCATTGTTGATTCTCATAAGTACCTCCCAAAAATCAAACCGTTCTGAATTTCGGACGATCGTTTGGATCATCTTATACATGTACCTAGTTTATATTTTATAACACTTTCGCGAAATTCACAAGGGGATTTTTGGAAAACCGCAGGTTTTCATTCCTCATGATTCCTCATTATAGAATCTTGCTTCAAAGCGAGGGGAAACGTGTCGCGGCCGCGACACGTTGCTCTTTGCTTCCAAGCAAAAATTTCTTAGCAGAAATGAAAATCCAACGGATTTCCAAACGCTCCGCAGTATGTGCGAACATAGATTTCCCCCGCCGTCGCCGGCGCGACACGTTACTCTTTGCTTCCAA
>JARIAV010000030.1 GCA_029257685.1 Butyricicoccus sp. | reverse complement strand
GTCACGCCGCCAATGATACACTTGCGGCCGGATACCAGTTTATGTACATCATATCCATGTCCGATACGCATATTATAATTCCTCCTCCATGACGATTGATTCCGCGATCACGATGTCCTCAGGTGTGGTGATCTTGAGATTGCGGTATTCACCCGAAACCGCCGTGACACATACACCGATGCGCTCCACGGCGGCGCAGTCGTCGGTCAGCACCGCGCCGTCTGCGATCGCTTCATGCAGTGCATCCGCGATCTGATCGCGGCGGAACACTTGTGGGGTCTGCACGGCGGCAATGCTGTCACGGGGGACATCACAGACGATCCTGCCGTTTTCAACACGTTTGATACTGTCCTTGACGGGAACAACAGGCGCGGCGGCTCCGTCTGCAAAGGCGGCGGTCAGGGTCTGTGCGATCAGTGCCTGTGAGATCAGCGGGCGTGCGCCATCGTGGATCGCGACAAACTCGATATCCGAGGCGCAGGCGTGCAGTCCGGCGAGTACGGAATGGGCACGCGTTTCTCCGCCGCGCAGGACGTGACGCACCTTGGAAAAGCCGAAGTCTGCAAACAATCTGCTGTAGGGGAGGATGTCCTGTTCCCGACATACCACGATGATATCGCGCACAAGGGGGCACTGTTCAAAGGCAGAGACCGTGTGCGCCAGTACGGGGATATCCTGAAGTGGAAGCATGAGTTTATTTTGCCCCATACGCGTAGAAGAGCCTGCCGCCGGAATGACGACCGCAACGGTCGGGGTCGGCGGCTCTGTTTGTTTCTTTTTGCTAAACATCGTTCAAAACCTCCAGAACGGGTCCTGCGGATGGGCGATCCGAACCCTGTGATTTTTTGGGGGGCGGTCATACAGGCAGGATCCTCTGTATTTTCCTATATTTTACCGTGTGTGCAAACAGATTGCAAGTCCATGCGGCGTTCGGCAAGGAGCAGGCTGGCAATGAGAAAGAGCCCCCAGCCGTTGTGCCGCAGACCGGTGTAGAGTCCGCATATAAACAGGAGCAGCAGGGTCAGGGACGCGATACAGGGAACGAGTGGGTGGGTGTCATGCAGGATACAAGTCAGCATACGTCCGCCGTCCAGAGGCGCAATGGGGAGCAGGTTGAAGCCGTTGAGCAGGATCCCTGCGCCTGCCAGCAGAGGGAGATCGCATAAGCCGCACACGACCGCAAAGGTCAGACCGAGCAGCGCACCGGAGGCGGAGATCAGAAAATCATCCCAACGAGAGGGTCTCGAAAGCTGGTAGTGGAGCATACCGCCAGCGGCGGACAGGCGGAAGCTTGTGACCGTGCCGCCGCATAGACAGACCATGAGCAGATGCCCGAGCTCGTGGACAGCGGCTGTAAGCAGGAACGCAGGCGCGATGCCTTCCGTATCCAGAAAGATCAGGATGGCAAGCATACACCAAAAGGAGTCATCGATATAGAAGCGTGTCCTCATAGCGCGATATAATCCTCCGGATCGAGTAATTTTCCTGCACGCCAAAGTTCCAGATGCAGGTGGGGACCGGTCGCGGCGCCGGTCGCCCCGACCCTGGCGATGGGTTGCCCGACTTCTACAGCTGCGCCAGCCTGTACCAGAAGTTTTTGGCAGTGGGCATAGAGTGAGCAGAGACCGTCGGTATGCTCCAATATGAGATAATTCCCATAGCTTTTGCTCGTAGTTGCCGTGCGCACCCTGCCAGATGTGATCGCATGGATCGGCTCACCCTCTGGCGCTGCGAGATCGACGCCTTTATGCAGCTTGCCTGCAATGCCGGAGATGGGGTGCGTGCGGTAGCCGAAAGGGGAGACGCATACGGCATCGGAAAGCGGCTTTTCATAGAGGACATGGTTTGCTGGGATAAAGGGATCGACCGTATCCGGAAAAACGCCCGCCGTGGTTGCGGCGAGCGTTTCGGGGGGCGGCAGCGATTCGATCTGCAAGGGAGGTGCGTGGAAACGAGCGGGCGTGCGTGGGAGCTCGAACGATCCGACTGCCTGTACGGCATCTTCCAACGAGTGACTGCCCGAAAGGAAGGTCTGTACGGCTTGCTGCAGCTGTGCGACCGCAGGCGTTGTGCGCACAAGTGTGGCGCACAGGAACAGCAGTGCGAGGATGAAAAAGATCCGATCGCTCAGATGCGGCTGGGTACGCCGCGCATGTTTGGTACGTTTGGGTGGATGATGCATGAGAAAGCCTCCTTTCCCTGTCCGGTTGTCACCACAGTATATGAATGAATGAGGAAAAACATGCGCAAAACACGTTCGTAATGCATAAACTGTCTTATAAATCTGTGAACAGGAGGATGTATCTTTATGATTTGGATTGTTTTTCGCAGCCAGACGCAGGCGATCCAGTGCCGGAACTTCCTTGCAAAAAACGGGATCGTCGGGCATGTTGGAAAACCGCCGCGCACACAGAGACAGGATGCGTGTGTCTGGGCGGTCGGGATCGAGTGGGAGGAAAAGAGCAAGGCACAGCAGCTGCTCTATGGGTATGGAATCCGTCCGTGCAAATGGGTGGATGCAGGGGGGAGCGCCGTATGATCTATCTCGATCAGGCAGCGACTTCGCTGCAAAAACCGCCTGCTGTGCTGCGTGCAATGGAACGTGCGATGCAGGAGTGTGCCGGATATGGGCGGAGCGGACACCGTGCTGCCGTGCGTGCCGGAGAGGTGGTGTACGGCTGTCGGGAGACCGCGGCGAAGCTGTTTGGAATGGAGGATCCCAGCCGTGTCATCTTTACGATGAATGCCACCCATGCACTCAATCTGGCGATCCATGGTCTGTGCAATGCCCATACCAAAGTCGCAGTGACCGGTTATGAGCATAACTCGGTCATGCGTCCCCTGCATCATTTGGGATGTCCCTTACAGATCATCGGCAGCCGTCTGTTCGACGCGCAGGACTTTCTGACGCGTGCGGAGCAGGCGATCCTTGCGGGAGCAGAGCTGTTTGTCGTCAATCAGGTATCCAATGTGTTCGGTGCGCAGGTGCCGCTCAGGGAACTCGATGCACTGCTCCAAAAGCATCGGATCCCGATGATCCTGGATGCATCGCAGGCGGCAGGCGTTTTGGATGTGACGTTCCTGCCTTCCATTCATGCTATCTGTATGCCGGGACACAAGGGGCTGATGGGGCCGCAGGGGACAGGGATGCTGCTTCTGGCACCGGATGCCGATCCCATACCGCTTTTGCAGGGCGGTACGGGCAGTGCCTCCTCGGACTTCGCACAGCCGGAGTTTTTTCCCGATCGACTGGAAAGCGGCACGCCCAATATTCCGGGGATCGCCGGACTGGATGCTGCAATGCGATTTGTTTTGGAGCTAGGCACTGCGGAGATCCGCGCACGGGAAGAAGTGCTCCGCAGGACACTGGCAGAGGGACTGTGCGAGATCCCACGCCTTACAGTGTTTGCGTCAGAGAGCGGGCAAAGCGCGGTCATCTCGGTCTGCATGGAGGGGGTCCCATCAGAACTTCTCGCACAGGCCCTTTCAGATGAGGATATCTGCGTGCGAGCGGGGCTGCACTGCGCGCCGCTCGCGCACAGTACCGCCGGAACGGATACGACCGGAACGGTCCGGTTCTCTCTCGGGATCTATAATACTGTGGCAGAGCTGGAAAAGACCGTCCGCAAAATGCATAAAATCGTGCGCGAGCACTGAAAAACTCACAAATGCTATTCACATCACAGATGGAGTGTGTTAAAATAAACGAAGTATATCAAAGTCCTTACATCAAGTTGGAATAGAATCTAGGTGTGAAATATATGGGAGATGCTTTACGCATTTTGCTGCGCAGCATACAGCTGGTATCCGTTCAGGATGTCATCGACATGGGCATCATGGCCTATGTCATTTACCGCGGCATGAAGCTCTTAAAAGATACAAGCGCAATGCGCCTTGCCAAAGGCATATTGATCATATTCGTGACACAGATCGTGGCAGAGAATCTGCAGCTCAATACGGTCTCATGGATCTTGCGGCAGGTCTTTTCGTTCGGTGCCCTGTTCCTTGCCATCGTCTTTCAGCCAGAGCTGCGCCGCATGCTCGAACAGCTGGGCAAAGGGCAGGGACAGCTGCGCAAATTTTTGACGGGAACAGAAGTCGATATCGTTGCCATCGATCAATGCATCAACCAGACCGTGCTGGCGTGTGAATCCATGAGCTGGACACGCACGGGCGCGCTCATGGTCTTTGAGCGACAGGAGCGGATCAGCGAGATCATCAATACGGGAACGCGGATCGATGCGGAGCCGTCCGCCGAGCTCATCAAGAACATATTCTTTCACAATTCGCCGCTGCATGACGGTGCGCTTGTCGTGCGCGAGGGGCGTCTGTTTTCTGCTGGCTGCGTACTGCCGCTCTCGTCGAACCAGACCCTTTCGCGTGAGCTGGGCACACGCCACCGTGCCGCAGTCGGTATGAGTGAGGTGTCCGATGCCGTGCTCGTGGTCGTCTCTGAGGAGACGGGCGCGATCTCGGTCGCCATCGGCGGTATGCTCAAGCGGCATCTGTCCCCGGAGACCCTGCGCAAGATCCTTGTCGCAGAACTGACCCCAGAGGAAAAGACGGAAACGCCCAAAAAAAGAAAAGGCTTTCTGCTGCGCAAGGCGCAGGACAATGCGGAAAGGAAGGGCAAGTCTAAATGAGAAAGTTCTTAGAAGAACATGATGTGCCGCGCAAGGTGCTTGCGATCCTCATGGCGATCGCGCTCTGGATCGTGGTCGTTGTGAACAACGAAAGTGTCCTGCGTGAAAATATCATTTCCAATATCCCTGTGATCTATAAGAATACCGATCTTCTGGAGGAAGAGTCCGAACTTCGGATCATCGAAGGACAGGATCAAACCGTGAGCGTGCGGGTATCCGGCCCTTATGCCGCCCTCAGCTCCCTGCGTGCAGACGATATTCAGGTGAGCGTGGACGTGTCCAAATTCACAAAGCCCGGTACCTATACCATCAATACATCGGACGGCTCGTCTGATTACAGCCTGCGGATCCTTGGCAATCAGGCACAGAGCATCAATCCGCCGGAGATCGCGTCGCCGGTCTCCTTTCAGATCGTTGTGGATACCATCATGACCAAGGATATCCCCATCGCGGTGCAGATGGAGGGGAAAGCCCCCTCTGGTTATATCTATGAGGAACCTGTCGTGGAACAGGATCATGTGACCGTTACAGGCCCGGAATCGGTCGTCAGCCGCATCAAAAAGGCGGTTGCAGTCATTCCGGAAGAAGATTCCGATGAACTCAAAAAGACGACCACCATCCTTGCATCGTTCACCTTCCTCGGAAACCGCAATGAGGCGATCGATCCGACCCACCTCGTCTGCGTGCCCAATGAGCTGAATGTCACCATTCCGGTCTATGTCATGGCGAAGCTGCCGCTTACCGTCGATCTTGTCAGCTCCGAGACGCTCACGAAGGATTCGGTATCCGTACAGATCGAGCCGGCACAGCTTTCCGTCTATGGCGGAGAGTCCATCATTTCCAGCCTGACTGAGCTGGGGCTGGGCAAGATCGAGCTCGGAACGGTCGATCCCAATGCACCCCCCAAGGTCATCCCCATTCCGCTGCCGACCGGTGTGACCCGTGCACCCGGACAGCCCGCCGCGGCAAAGGTCACCATCAAGCCGGTGGGTCTCAGCAGCCGCGAATTCCCGATTTCCACCATCGAGCTGGAAAACACAGGAACGGATCCTGATCTTTCCGCTGCGCTCGTGACCAATTCGGTCACCGTGAAGATCCAGGCCGATACGGCGACGCTTGCCAAGCTGACCGCCGACCGTATCCGCGCCAAGGTCACGATCGATGCCGATGAGCGGGGTGCAGGTGTATTTACCGTTCCGATCGAGTTCCAGATCGATGATCTGCCAACGTTTACCGTTCTCAATCCGGAACAGACCGTGGCAGAGGTCGAGATCAAACAAAATCAAACTACCGATACAGTGGAGGAAAATAAAGTTCAGTGAGTATCCTCGTTTCTAATATCCGTCTGCCGTTCACCGAACCGGACGATGCAGCGATCGCACAGGCCAAGCGCATGTGCAATATCCAGAGCAAGACCGTGCAGGCGTCCGTGTATCGCACGTCGATCGATGCCAGACGCGGGAAAATAGATCGTGTGTATTCCATCCTATTCGATGGGATCGAGGAGGAGGAGGCATTTGCAGCAACGCTGCAAATGCCCTCTGTCTGTTATAAGCCGCAGCAGCAGTTCGCGCCCCAGCTTGGCTCCAAACCGATGCCCCATCGTCCGATCGTGGTGGGGATGGGGCCAGCAGGCCTGTTTGCTGCCTATATTTTGGCGCAGTATGGGTATCGCCCCATCGTTTTGGAGCGCGGAGACGCCATCGAGCAAAGGGATCGCGCGGTCAAAGGCTTCTGGGAGCAGGGGCAGTTCGATGCAGAGAGCAATATCCAGTTCGGGGAGGGCGGCGCCGGTGCATATTCGGACGGCAAGCTGACCACCCGTATCAATGATCCTCTGTGCGACGAGATCCTGCGCATCTTCACGCACCATGGCGCACCGGAGGAGATTCGCCGCCTTGCCAAGCCGCATATCGGGACGGATATCCTCAAGGATGTCGTGCGCCGGATGCGGGAACAGATCCTCGCATGGGGCGGCGAGGTGCGGTTCCGCACGCCAGTGACGGGGATCTGCAAGCAGCAGGACCGTCTGTGCGCCGTGCAGGCGGAGGGACAGGAGATCCCCTGCGAACGGGCGGTGTTTGCGCTCGGACACAGTGCGCGTAATACCTTCTTCACCCTGCATGAACAGGGCGTGTTCTTTGAGCCTAAGCCGTTCTCGGTCGGGGCACGCATCGAGCATCTGCAAACCGAGATCGATCGCTCCCGCTATGGCAAATATGCAGGGCATGCCGCGCTGCCGCCTGCGGAATACAACCTTTCTCACCGCGAGAACGGACGCGCCTGTTATTCGTTCTGTATGTGTCCGGGCGGTCATGTTGTGGCCGCACAGAGTGAGCCCGATACCATCGTGACCAATGGCATGAGCTATCATGCACGCAATGGCTGCAATGCAAATGCGGCGATCGCTGTTTCCGTTGATCCGGCAGACTTTGCAGATGGAACGCCGTTTGGCGGCATCGCTTTCCAGCGTGCGCTGGAGCATGCGGCGTATCAGAAAACGGGCAGCTATGAAGCACCCTGTCAGCTGGTGGGTGATTTTCTGGGCGGCACGGTCTCCAAGCGCTTTGGCAAGGTACTGCCGACCTATCCGATGGGGACGCAGCTGCATGACCTCAATACATTGTTCCCCAAGTTCGTTTCCGCACAGATGCATACCGGACTGGCTGTGTTTGCACGTCAGCTCCGCGCCTTCGGTGCCGCAGATGCCGTGCTGACTGCGCCCGAAACGCGTACCTCTTCGCCCGTTCGCATGACGCGCGGACAGGATCTGTTCAGCCAGACGGTTCAAGGACTCATCCCCTGTGGCGAGGGCGCAGGATATGCCGGCGGCATCATGTCCGCGGCAGTCGATGGCGTGCGTGCAGCATGCCGCATCATGGAGGAATTTCAGCCGGAAGGAATGGAGTGATACATCAAGATGATACAGAAAGCTGTTGTAAAAAAGATCATAGACAAGCACCATGCAGAGATCGAGGTGCGGAGACAATCCGCCTGTGGGCATGACTGCGCCAAGTGCGGCGGCTGTGGTGCACCGACCGAGCGTATTCAGGCGGTGGCGGTCAATTCGGTCGCAGCCGGCGTAGGGGATATCGTCACGGTCGAGGGCTCAAGCAAGCAGATCCTCGGGATGGCTGCGCTCGTCTATGCCATGCCGCTCGTACTGTTTTTCGTATTTTATGGCATTTGCGCCGCGATGCACCTGACCGAAGGCGTGTCGATCCTGATCGGTGCGGCTGGCTTTGCGCTGGGTATTTGGGCGGCGATCCGCCGCAACCACCAGATGAAAAAGTCTGGTGAGATCGTATTCACGATCGTGAAAAAAGGGTAATATAATATGAACAATTTTTAAAACATAGGCTGCCGGTCCTCTGGCAGTCTTGTTTTTTTTCGGAATTTCCTGTAAAATATAATGAATATGGTATGATGATTTGAGGAGCGTGAGCATGTTTGGATTTATCCGCCCTGTAAAACCGGAACTGAAGGTCAGAGAAGTAGAACGCTTTCAGAGCGTTTACTGTGGACTCTGTCACGAGATCCGGCGCCGATATGGACAGCTGCAAACAGGATTTTTGAGCTATGATATGACGTTTCTGGCACTGATCCTGCAAGCGGTGGACACCCCCTCGGCAGAGGTGGAGCGCCTGCGCTGTATCGCAAGCCCGATCCGCCGTAAAAATGTAGCGGTCTCCTCAGATATGCTCGCCTATACCGCAGATATCAGTGTGCTGCTGACCTATCATAAGATAGAGGATACCTTGCAGGATGAGTCGGGCGCAAAGCGCATGGCGGCGGTCAGTCTGGAACGGCTGCTGCGTGCGGATTACCGCAAGGCACGGGAGCGGCTGCCTGAGCTCGATGCCGTCATTCGCGCGTGTCTGGATGAGCTGCTCACGCTGGAGCAGCAGCAGGTGCCTTCGCTCGACCGAACGGCAGATACCTTTGCGCGTATTTTGCAGGCGATCGTGCCCAAGGGACAGCCTGAGCCGGTTCAGCGTGTGATGGGACAGATGTTTTATCATACGGGGCGATGGCTCTATCTTATCGATGCCTGTGCCGATCTGAAAGACGATTTTCGGACAGGCTCCTACAATCCGGTACGGCTCCGGTTTGAACTGGAAGCACCCGATCTGACCCCTGTTAAGGAGCAGCTGGAACGCACCCTTGAGCGTTCCCTGCTCGATATCCACAATGCCTATCAGCTCCTGCCGCTCTGTCAGGACGAGGGACTGATCGGCAATATCATCGATCTGGGACTGCCGCTTATTACACGGCAGGTGCTGGATGGAACTTATCATGCAAATGGAGGACATGAAACGCATGGATCCCTATAAAGTATTGGGTATCACCCCGCAAACAAGTGATGATGATGTCAAGCGTGCCTACCGAGAGCTTGCGCGCAAATACCATCCGGACAACTATGTGAACAATCCGCTTGCAGACCTTGCGGAAGCGCGTATGAAAGAGATCAACGAAGCGTATGACATGATCATGAACGAGCGCTCCGGCAAGACTTCCTCTGCTTCGCGGGGCAGCAGCTATAGCGGCGGATATCAGCAGAGCAGCAGTGCCGGAAATGGGATCTATCGCCAGATCCGCAGTGCCATCACCTCGGGAAACCTTGCTATGGCAGAGGAGATGCTTTCCCGCTGCCCCTCCCGTGATGCGGAATGGTATTTCCTCATGGGTACCGTGTACTTCCGTAAGGGCTGGTATGATGAAGCACAGCGCTGCTATACACAGGCGTGCGCGATGGATCCCTCCAATATGGAGTACCAAAGTGCGCTCAACAACTGCAATATGGGGGCAAACTATGGCGGCTACCGTCCAATGAGTACGGTCAACTGCTGTGACTTCTGTGCCCAGCTGATCTACTGCAACTGCCTGCTCAATTGCTGCTGCGGAGGAGGCGGCTGCTGATGCGCGCGCAGCAGATCGCGCGGGGCGGTATGATGACGGGTGTATCGGTCGCGCTGCTCTATTTCGCGACGTTCCTGTCCATTGCAAGCTGGGCGGCATGTATGCTCATCGGATTCATTCCGGAACTGTTTTTTCTGGTAGGAGAGCGCAAGACAGGCTGCCTCGTCTATGCGGCGACATCGGCACTTTCCCTGTTCTTGCTGCCGGATAAGCTGCTTGCCATCCTGTATGCCGGACTATTCGGGCTATATACCGTGATCCGTTATTATCTGGAGCGTGTACCCAGCCGGATCCTGCGCTGGGTCGGTAAGTTTGCCTTTGCGAATGTATGGATCTTTGTGGTCCTGACCTGCATCCGCTGTGGTCTGCTGCCTGAGTTTCCGGTTTTAAGTAAGACCCTGTTCCTGATCGTTTTGGGCGCAGGGAACCTGATTTTGGTTTATTATGATCTGTGTCTGTCCCGCATCTTTCCCGGAATGCGTGGCTGGGCACTGCGTTTCAATAATTCTTTTAAGTAAGGGTGTATCAAAGTATGAAGAGTATGACAGGCTACGGCCGTGCGCGTGGAACGATCGACGGAAAAGAGATCTCTGTTGAGGTGCGTGCGGTCAATCATCGGTATCTGGATGTGAACATCAAGTGCCCGCGCGCGTACAGCTTTCTGGAGGAAGCACTCAAGAAGGCGGCAGGCGAGCGCATCGCACGCGGCAAGGTGGATATCTTCGTGCAGATCTCCGGTGCATCTGCGGATGATATCACGATCAGCGTCAACACAGAGCTTGCAAAGCACTATATGGCTGCCCTGCGTGAGCTGAGTGAAGTGACCGGACTGGAGCAGGATCTTTCACTGCTGGCGCTCGCGCGGATGCCGGAGGTACTGGTCGAGAAGCAGGCGGAGCCGGACACCGAAAAGCTGACGGCTGGGATCACGGCGATCTTTCATGAGGCCGCAGGAGAGTTCGACGCGATGCGTAAGATCGAGGGCGAAAAGATGGCAGCGGATGTACAGGCGCGCGGTCAGGTGATCGTATCCCTGCTCGAACAGGTAGAAGCGCGCGCTCCGCAGCGCACGCTGGAATACCGCGAAAAGCTGGAAAAGCGGATGCAGGAGCTTCTGGCAGACACCACGGTCGATGAACAGCGTCTTTTGACCGAGGCTGCGGTCTTTGCCGACCGCACCGCCATCGATGAGGAGACCGTGCGCCTGCGCAGCCATCTGAGTCAGCTCGAGCAAATGCTCCGTGAAGAAAAGCCCATCGGACGCAAGCTGGATTTTCTGGTGCAGGAGATGAACCGCGAATCCAACACCATCGGCTCCAAGGCGAACGATGTCACATTGTCCAAGATCGTCGTAGAGCTCAAGTCCGAGATCGAAAAGATCCGCGAGCAGATCCAAAACATCGAGTAACGAAACGAGATCGAGAATGGGGGAACCGGAATGAAGCTCATCAATATCGGGTTCGGGAATATGGTGTCCGCAGGCCGGATCGTGGCGATCGTCAGTCCGGACTCTGCACCGATCAAGCGTATCGTGCAGGAAGCGCGTGACCGCGGCATCGTCATCGATGCCACCTATGGACGCCGCACCCGCGCGGTACTCATTACAGACAGCGACCATGTGATCCTCTCTGCGTTGCAACCCGAAACCATTGCTGCGCGGACAGAGGCACATGACGACACCGAGGAGGTGCAGGAAAATGAATAAGGGAAAACTCTTTGTATTTACGGGCCCTTCCGGCACGGGAAAGGGAACGATCCTGGGGCAGGTGCTTGCGCAGGATGAACGCCTGCGTGTGTCGGTCTCTGCAACGACGAGACCGCCGCGTGAAGGCGAGATCCACGGGACCCACTACTGGTTCCTGACGCACGAGGATTTTGAGGCGCGGATCGCGCAGGATGCCTTTCTGGAGCATGCCTGCTATGTGGGCAATCATTACGGAACGCTGGAGCAGCCCGTCAATGAGGAACTGGAAAAGGGGAACGATGTGGTGCTGGAGATCGAGGTGCAGGGTGCCATGCAGATCCACCAAAAGCGTCCCGATGCCGTTATGGTATTCGTTGCACCGCCGTCGATCGAGGCACTTTCCGAACGCCTGCACGGACGCGGCACGGAAAGCGAGGACAAGATCGCGGCACGTCTGGCACAGGCAGAAGAAGAACTTCGCTATAAAAATCACTTTGATTATGTTATCATAAATGATATACTAGAGGATGCGGTCGCAGACCTCTGCGCGATCTTACGCGCGGAGCGCTGCCGCGTCAGCAAGTGACACGCACAAAATGGATTAAAAAAAGAGGTATTAGGAATTATGTTGAAACCATCGATGAAAGAACTCATGAACAAGGTTGGAAACCGTTATTTGCTGGTCAATCTGGCGGCACAGCGCGCGCGCGACATTGCACAGGAGGCCGAGGAGAACGAGGAGCATCTGAGCGATAAGGCGGTCAAGCTGGCACTGGATGAGATCGCAGCAGGAACCGTTGTATACTGTCCGGGCCCCAAGGTGGAGCCGGAGATCCGTCTGACAAGCGATCTGCTGCCAGGTATGCTCGACTTTGATGAGCATGAGGAGCACGAGGACCATGATGAGCAGGACGAGCAGGAAGAGGACGAAGCAGACGAGCAGGACGGCGAAGATCTGCATATTTCCGATCTGCTGGACGATGACGACGACGCACACGAGGATCTGTAAATGATCCGTGCGCTTGAAGGAAAAACGGTTGTATTGTGCATCACGGGCGGTATTGCCGCATACAAGGCAGCCGATCTGACCTCGCGTCTGCGCAAGCTGGGCGCAAAGGTGCATATCATCATGACAGAATCCGCTACGCATTTCATCACACCACTGACGCTTGAGGTGCTGTCGGAAAATCGGGTCGTGACGGATATGTTCGATCGTGCCTTCACTTGGGAGGTCGAGCATATCTCGCTTGCCAAGTGTGCAGATGTGTTTGTAGTTGCACCTGCAACAGCAAATATCATCGGCAAGGCGGCACATGGCATCGCCGATGATATGGTGTCCACGACCCTGATGGCAACCAAGGCGCCGGTCGTGATCGCGCCTGCGATGAATACCAACATGTATCAGAATCCTGTCGTACAGGACAATATCGCGTCACTCAAGGCGCGCGGCTTCCACTTCGTAGAGCCGGAAAGCGGCAGACTTGCCTGCGGGGATACCGGAACGGGCAAGCTTGCCGATCCGGCGGTCATCGCGGAGGCGATCGTCCGTGCGGCAGCGCCGCAGGATCTTGCCGGACTGTCCCTGCTCATCACAGCAGGCCCCACGCGTGAAGCACTCGACCCCGTGCGCTTCCTCAGCAACCATTCGACCGGAAAAATGGGATATGCCATTGCACAGCATGCAGTTCGCCGCGGTGCAAGGGTCACGCTGGTTTCCGGTCCGGTGGCACTGGAGCCGCCGCAGGGCGTGGAGGTCGTACCCGTCCGCTCTGCTCTGGAAATGCGCGATGCCGTCCTGTCCCGTCTGGCAGAACAGGATTGGGTCATCAAAGCGGCAGCCGTTGGGGATTATCGCCCTGCCGTACAGGCGGAGGACAAGATCAAGAAAAAGGCAGACGATCTTTCGGTCGCACTGGTCAAAAATCCCGATATCCTGAAAGAGATCGGGGCAAAAAAGCGAAACGATCAGCTCGTTTGCGGTTTTTCGATGGAGACACAGGATCTGATCGCCAATTCCAAGGCAAAGCTGGAGGGCAAGAACTGCGATCTGCTCGTTGCAAACAACCTCAAGACCGAGGGTGCAGGCTTTTCACATGATACCAATGTAGCGACCATACTATATCGCGACGGACAGGCGGAAGCCCTGTCGCTGATGCAGAAAGAACAGCTTGCCGATCTTTTGCTCGATCGGATGTACAAGCTGCACCAGAAAAAGAAAGGCTGAGACACACATGCAGGTATGCGCCATTGCCGTACAGGCAGGGACGTTTGCAATCGATAAACTGTATGATTATATCATTCCGGAAGCGATGGAGGGACAGGTACAGGTCGGCTGCCGCGTGCTCGTGCCATTTGGCAGGGGCAACAAAAAGGTGGAAGGCATGGTGCTGCTCCTGCGTCCGGAGGGGCAGGATACGTCAAAGCTCAAGGCGATCACGGAACTGCTGGATGCGGCTCCGGTTCTCGATGCCGAACAGATCCGCCTTGCAGTATGGCTCAAAGAGCGTCTGTACTGTACGTTCTTTGACTGCCTGCGTCTGATGCTGCCCAGCGGGCTTTGGTTTCGCCGCAGCGAGGTCTATCGCCTCGTGCGTCAGCCGGAGGCGCCGCTGGGCGCACCGCTAGATGCAGTGATGGCACTCTTTCAGGACGGCGTTTCTGAACGCACGCTGGAAGAATTGCAGACGGAGGCACATGCCACGGGCGTTGTGCTCAGCCAACTGGAGCAAGCCGGATATCTGACCTATCACAGCAACATTGCGCAGAAGTCACAGGATAAGACGGAAAAAATGTTGTCGCTTGCGACGGATATCCAAAGTGCAATGGCACAGGTCACGCGCGGCAGGAGCCCTGTACAGCTCGATGTCGTGTCCATCCTGTCCGATGGCAGCAGCATGAGCCAGAAGGAGCTTTCCTATATGACAGGTGCTTCGGATGCCGTCCTGCGTGCCATGGTGCGTCGCGGCGTGCTCGCGGTCAGCTATGCGGAACGCCTGCGGATGCCGGACTGCACACAGGTCGAGCCGGTCGCGTCCCCCGTTCTCAGCACCGAGCAGGAACGTGTCTATCAGGGGCTGCATGCCCTGCTGGGCACGCATAAGCCGGAGGCAGCGCTGCTCTTTGGCGTGACCGGCAGCGGCAAAACACAGGTATATCTGAGACTCATTGAGGATGTACTGGCAGATGGACGGGATGTGATCCTGCTCGTACCCGAGATCGGGCTGACCCCACAGTTTGTCAGACTGTTCATGGGACGGTTCGGGGATACCGTGGCTGTGCTCCATTCCGGACTTTCTGCCGGAGAACGATATGACAGCTGGAAGCGGATCCGCGCCGGACGCGCCCATCTGGTCATCGGCACACGGTCAGCCGTGTTTGCACCAGTGCACAAGCTCGGTCTCATCGTGCTGGACGAGGAACAGGACAATGCCTACCAGTCGGAACAGTCGCCGCGCTACCATGCGCGGGATGTCGCAAAACGCCGCGTCCAGCAGGCAGATGCACTGCTGGTCATGGGTTCGGCAACGCCTGCGATCGAGACCTATTATGGGGCGATGCAGGGAAAATATCCTGTGTTCGAGCTGGCGGAACGCTATCATGGCGTGCCGCTTCCACAGGTCACCATCGATGATCTGCGCGGACAGACACGCACAGGCTGGAACTATACCATTGGACGCACGATGTGCGAGGCGATCGCGCACAATCTGATGAAAAAGGAGCAGACGATCCTGTTCCTCAACCGCAGAGGCAACAGCCGCGTCATCGGCTGCTCGGTCTGCGGCTGGGTTCCGGAATGTCCGTCCTGCTCAACGACGATGACCTATCATTCGGTCAACGGGCGTGCGATCTGTCATTTCTGTGGGGCGTCCATCAAGATCACGGGACAATGTCCGGAGTGCTATGCACCGCATTTGTTTACGGAGTGTGCAGGCACACAGAAGCTGGAAGAAGAACTGCATGAACTCTTTCCAAAGGCGCGCGTCCTGCGTATGGATGCCGACACGACGGGCAGGAAGAACGCACACGATCATCTGATGGAGGTATTCGGCAAAGGACGTGCGGATATCCTCGTTGGAACACAGATGGTAGCCAAGGGACTGGACTTTGACCGCGTGACGCTGGTTGGGGTCGTAGACGCCGATCAATCGCTGTTCGCGCAGGATTATCGGGCGCATGAGAGGACTTTCGCACTGATTACGCAGGTGGTTGGCCGCGCAGGTCGGCGAGACCGGCAGGGGCGAGCGATCATCCAAACCTATCATCCGGAAGATGCGGTGCTGTCCTGTGCCGCACGGCAGGATTACAAGCAGTTCTATGACATGGAGCTTGCGCGGCGGCAGGCACTTTTGATGCCGCCCATCCAGCAGATGCTCATGCTGACGGGGACGGGAGAGCAGGAAAATCTGGTGCTTTCCGCAATGCTGCGCCTGAAAACGCGTATTTTAGGGCTGATGCAGGGGCAATTTGCCGATTTCCGATATCCGGTTCTGGGGCCGACACCAGCGTCTGTCGTGCGCGTCATGGGGCGGTATCGGTATCACCTCATTTTGCGGTGTCCGGACAACAAGCGGCGCAGACAGCTGATCGCAGGCATCCTGACAGAATTTTCAAAAGACAAACAAAACAGAGGGGTGACCGTATTTGCGGAGCTGAACCCTGATACACTATAGGAGATGTGAAAAATGGCACAGAGAACGATTTTGACGATCGGGGACGAGACACTGAACAAAAAATGTCGTCCGGTCAAGGATTTCAATGAACATCTGGCAACGCTTTTGGACGATATGACCGAGACTCTGATCGCTTCGGGCGGCGTGGGGCTGGCAGCACCGCAGATCGGTGTACTGCGCCGCGTCGTCGTGCTGCTGGATATCAACAAAGATCCGGAGGAAGTGATCGAGCTTATAAATCCGGAAGTGATCGAGCATAATACACTCGAGGAGACCGTAGAGGGCTGTCTGTCCGTTCCGGGCAAGTATGGCTATGTGATGCGTCCGACTTGGGCGAAGATCCGCGCACAGGATCGCCACGGCAACTGGTTCGAGCGCGAGGGTGAGGGCATCGTGGCACAGTGTTTCTGCCATGAGACCGAGCATCTGGACGGCCACTTGTTCACGGAAAAGGTAACGGAGTATGTTGAGGTGGAGCAGGAATGAAGATCTTATTCATGGGCACCCCTGACTTCGCCGTTCCCTCCTTGCAGCTGCTTTTGGACAGCACACATGAGGTGGTCGGTGTGGTCACACAGCCGGATAAGCCGCAGGGACGCAAGCAGATCCTGACGCCGCCGCCCGTCAAGGCTTTGGCACAGGAACATGATATCCCCGTGCATCAGCCGGTTTCCCTCAAAAACGAAGCCCTGCTGCCGCTTTTGCAGGAAACACAGCCCGACCTCATTCTGGTCGTTGCCTATGGCAAGCTGCTGCCCAAATATATTTTGGATTTCCCGAAGTACGGCTGTATGAATATCCATGGCTCGCTGCTGCCGCGCTGGCGCGGTGCGGCCCCCATTCAGTGGTCAGTGATCGCAGGCGATGAATTTGCAGGTGTCGCGACCATGAAAATGGCAGAGGGATTGGATACCGGCGATATCTATTTGATGGAGCGCACCAGGATCGGTGCACAGGAGACCGCAGGCGAGCTGTTCGACCGCCTTTCCCAGCTGGGCGCACAGGTGCTTGAGGAAACTCTGGTACAGCTGGAGCAGGGAACGCTCGTCAGCACACCGCAGGACGAAAGTCAGGCGACCCATGCTTCCATGCTGGATAAGGAAATGGCGATCATCGACTGGACAAAATCCGCGCATGAGATCGACTGCCTGATCCGCGGACTCAATCCGTGGCCGATCGCACTGACCACGCTGGACGGCGTGCGGATGAAGATCTACACCGCGCAGCCGGAAAACGGACAGGGTGCAGCCGGAACTGTACTGGAAGCAGATACCAAAAAGGGACTGCTCATCGCGTGCGGTACGGGTGCGATCCGCGTACAGGAGCTGCAAATGGTCGGCGGAAAGCGCATGGCGGCGAAGGATTACCTGCGTGGGCATGCGATCGCACTTGGAACAAAGCTGGGAGACTGATCGCGGAACGCGATAGGAGGTTTTCAGATGTTTGGATATTATTATGGATTCGACTGGACATATCTTGTCCTTGTCCTTCCGTGTGTGATTTTGGCGATGTGGGCACAGCACCGCGTGAATACGACCTTTCAGAAATATGAATCGGTATATTCACGGCGCAGGATCACAGGCGCACAGGCGGCAAGCATGGTGCTGCGGCAGAATGGCGTTTCCGGTGTGCGCATCGAGGAGACCTCCGGACGGCTGACCGATCACTATGACCCGCGCGGAAATGTCATTCGGCTGTCCAGCAGTGTGTATCATTCCACTTCGGTCGCCTCCATCGGCGTCGCCTGCCATGAGGCAGGGCACGCCGTGCAGTATGCAAAGGGCTATGCACCCATCCAGATCCGCGCGGCGATCATCCCGCTGACCAATTTGGGTTCGGCACTTTCCATGCCGCTGCTGATCCTGGGACTCATCTTCAATTTCCAGAATCTGGCACTCATCGGCATTGCACTGTTCGGGCTGTCCACTTTGTTCCAGCTCGTTACCCTGCCGGTCGAGATCGATGCATCCCGACGCGCACTGGCTTCTATCCAGCAGGGCGGACTGCTGTATGATGATGAATACCCGATGGCGCGAAAGACCCTGACGGCGGCAGCCCTCACCTATGTGGCAGCCCTTGCCGTCTCGCTGGCACAGCTTTTGCGTCTTGTGATCCTGTTTGGGGGCAGACGAGATGATTAAAAAGAGACCAACAACGGCAAGAGAAGTTGCGGCATTCACCCTCTTTTCCATGGAGGAGGAGGGCGCGTGGTCGGACGGCGCGCTCCATTTTTATCTGGAGCGTGCAAAGCTCGATCCCAAGGACCGTGCCCTTGCCACACGCCTTGCGTATGGTGTGGTGCAAAATCAGATCCTTTGCGACTGGTATCTGCGCCATTTTTCCAGTGTGCGGTTAGGAAAGATCCAGCCGCGCGTGAAGATCTGCCTCAGACTGGGGATCTATCAGCTGATCTTGAGCGATCGGATCCCAGCGCATGCGGCGGTCAGTGAGACCGTGAGCCTCATTCGACACTATGGACATACGACCGAACGCACGGTCGGCTTTGCCAATGGCATCCTGCGTGCCGTTGCACAGGCGGTGGCGGACGATACGCTGCCGCGCATGGATTGTCCGGATAAGGAAAGCTATTACAGCCTGCGCTACAGCCATCCGGAATGGCTGGTGCGGCTGCTTTCCGCACAGTACGGGCAGAAGGGAACGGCGGCCCTGCTTGCGGCGAACAATGAGACCGCTCCGGTCTCCATTCGCGTCAACCGTGCACAGATGACACGGCAGCAAGCCTGTGACGCCCTCACGGCGCAAGGATTTCCGGTGCATCTGCACGAAAAGGCAGAGGCGATGCTGTGGGCAGAACATGGGGATATTGCAGGAAGTCCGCTGTTTGCGCAGGGCGCAGTCACCATTCAGGATACCGCAAGTGCGGTCTGTGTGGAGGTGCTGGACCCGAAGCCGGATACATTCGTGCTGGACTGCTGCGCGGCCCCCGGCGGCAAGACCTTCTACATAGCCGAGCGCATGGAAAACAAAGGCAGGCTGTATGCCTGTGATATCTATGCGCATAAGCTGGAAAAGATCGCAGAGGGGGCGCAGCGGCTCGGCTTCTCCATCGTGCAGCCCACCTTGCAGGATGCGGCGGAGCTGCGCGAGGGCTGGATGGAGCAGGCAGATTTCGTACTCTGTGATGTACCATGCTCCGGTATGGGGATCATCCGGAAAAAGCCGGAGATCCGCTATAAGGATGCAGGAGAAACCGAGGCCCTGCCGGAGATCCAGATGCAGATCCTCAAGAACTGCGCGCAGTATGTCAAGCCCGGCGGCACGCTGGTGTATTCTACCTGCACCATCCTTGCGCGGGAGAATGAAGCGATCGTGGATGCGTTTTTACAGACCCACCCGAATTTTGAAGCCGTTCCCATCGAGCACCCTGTTTTTGGAGCGGTGCCGGCGGGCAGGATCACTTTACTGCCTTCCGTGCATGGAACAGATGGATTTTTCATTGCAAAATTGAGGAGAAAGCTATGAGCGAGCAAATGCTCAAAAAAGAAATAAAGAACCTAACCATTGAGGAACTCAAAGCAGAGCTCAAAGAAATGGGCGAAAAGCCGTTTCGGGCAGGGCAGATCTTCCAGTGGCTGCATCAGCCGGTCTCGTCGTTCGACGAGATGACCAATCTGTCCAAGGACCTGCGCACACGGCTTGCCGAACGCTTTATACTGACCGTACCGGTCTGTGTGCGCAAGCAGGTCTCACAGGTGGACGGAACGCGTAAATATCTTTGGCAGATGCAGGGCGGTGACTGCGTGGAAAGCGTGCTCATGAAGTATGAGCACGGCAACACGGTCTGCGTCTCCACACAGGTCGGATGCCGCATGGGCTGTAAGTTCTGCGCCTCCGGTCTGTTCGGACTCAAACGTCACCTGAGCGCAGGAGAGATTTTGGACGAAGTGCTCTTTATCCAGAAGGATTCCGGTGAACCGGTCAGCAATATCGTGCTGATGGGAACCGGAGAGCCCTTGGACAACTATGACAATGTACTGCGATTTTTGCATCTGGTCTCCTGTCCGGAGGGCATCCAGATCGGACAGCGGCATATTTCCCTGTCCACCAGCGGACTTGCCGACCGGATCGAACGGCTGGCAAAGGAAAAATTGCAGATCACACTTTCCATTTCGCTCCATGCGCCCGATGACGAGAGCCGTGTCAGCATCATGCCGGTGGATAAGCGTTATCCGGTCGCGCGGCTCATGGAAGCGTGCAATTATTATTTTGATACGACAGGTCGCCGTATTTCCTATGAATATATGATGGCAAAGGATAAGACCGATCGCATCTGGCAGGCGGAAAAGCTGGCAGCCCTGCTGCGCGGCCGACCGGCGCATGTCAATTTGATCCCACTCAATCCGGTGAAAGAAAGTCCGCTGCAGCCGAGCAGCCCACAGGCGGTGCGCCGCTTCCAGCAGGCACTGGAACGGCATGGCATTACAGCGACCGTCCGTAGACGGTTGGGGCCGGACATCGATGCAGCCTGCGGACAGCTTCGCCGCAGAACCCTTGAAGAAGGTGAAACAGAATGATCGTGGCAGGAAAGACCCATCAGGGCATGGTAAGAAAAAACAATCAGGATACGTTTTTGACCATATTGAAGGAAGAACAGGACTCGGCACTCCTTGTCGTCTGCGACGGGATGGGCGGCGCGGCAGCCGGCAACATTGCCTCTACCATTGCAGCCCACACCTTCGCCGATCGTGTGGGGAAGTTGTTTGAAACGACCCCGAGCCCGTCGATCCGTGCGCTTCGTGCTGCAGTTGACCAGACGAACAGCGCGGTGTTCGAGACCTCTATCCAAGATGAAGAATTGGCGGGCATGGGCACTACGATGGTCGCGGCAGTCATCCATAAGAAGCATACGATCCTGCTGAACATTGGAGACAGCCGTGCCTACCGTATCCGAGGGGATATGATCACACAGCTGACGCTGGATCACTCCCATGTGCAGGATCTTGTGCGTCAGGGACAGATCACGCCGGAGCAGGCGCGATATCATCCGCAGCGCAATCTGATCACGCGTGCGGTTGGTGTAGACGAGAGTGTGGAGGCAGATATCTTTGAAGGTGAGCTGGCCCCAACGGATCTGCTGCTGCTCTGCACGGATGGTCTGACAGGTATGCTCGAGGATCAGGAGATCGTCTCTCTCGTAAATGCCGCCAGTTCGCTGGAGGAGGCGGTCGATCATCTGATCGAGGCAGCCTGTGACAATGGCGGGACCGATAATATCACAGCCGTATTGTTTACCGGCGCAGGCATTATGAAGCAAGGAGAAGCTGAGAATGGATAAATACATAGGAAAGCTGCTCGATGGCCGATATGAACTGGTAGAGATCCTGGGCGTTGGCGGAATGGCTGTGGTGTATCGTGCAAGAGATACCATCTTGAATCGCTTTGTGGCGATCAAGATCATGAAGGACGAATTCACGAACGATGAGGAATTCCGCCGTCGCTTCCGCAACGAATCACAGGCCGCAGCGCAGCTCTCGCATAGCAATATCGTACAGGTCTTTGACGTATCCCCCCCGAACAGCCAGATGCAGTATATCGTGATGGAGCTGATCGAGGGCATCACGCTCAAGGATTACCTGCTCCGCAAGGGACGTCTCTCCTGGCAGGAGACCCTGTTCTTTGCACAGCAGATCTCAAAAGCATTGGCATACGTCCATAGCCATGGTGTGATCCATCAGGACATCAAGCCGCATAATATCATCCTGCTGCGTGATGGGACGGTCAAGGTCACCGATTTTGGCATTGCGCGCTTTGAACAGAATCAGGAGACGCGTGTCATTCAGGAGGCCATCGGCTCGGTACACTATATCTCACCGGAGCAGGCGCAAAGCTCTCGCATCGATCACCGCGCCGATCTGTATTCGCTCGGCGTCGTCATGTACGAGATGCTGACGGGAACCGTACCGTTCGATGGGGATACGCCGCTTGCAATCGTTATGAAGCATATCAACGCACAGGCGCCGCTGCCGAGTGAGGTCGTTTTGGGTACGCCGCGTGGTATGGATGATATCGTCATGCACGCAATGTGTCCGAAGCTCGAGGAGCGTTACGGCTCAGCGACGGAGATCTACAATGACTTGGAGACCCTCAAGAAAGATCCAACTGCGCGCTTTTGGAAAGGACTGTTGGAGACGCCGCCCCCACCCCCGCCACCGCAGAGTCAGCCGGTGGGAGACGAAACGATCGCAATGCCGCGCGTCACGAACAGCAGTGCCGCCGGCTATGAGCCGTATGAGCCGGAAGATGGATATGCGGATGACTATGAGGATGAAGTACAGCGGCCGCAAAAGTCACAGCAAAGAGCCTCTGCACAGCGCTCTCAGCAGAAATCGTCTCAGCAGCGTTCTTCGGGCGGTCAAAGACCACGCAAGAAGAAGAAACGCGCACTGACCGATTCACCAGCGGCGATGGCTGGCATTGCCGTTGCGATCTTTGTGCTGATCGCTCTGGGCGTTTCGGTCGTGATGATGCGTGCCGGAAGCCTGTTTGGCGGCGGGAAAAAAGTGGAGGTACCGGCACTGATCGGGATGCAGTACACCGAAGCCCAGAACAAGTATACCGGTCAGTTCCGCATCGTAGAGGGTGAACGCCGGCAGAGCCTCACCGCTCAGGAGGGAGAGATCCTCGATCAGTCCCCGAAATCGGGTACCAAGACGGAAAAGGGTGGACTGATCACCGTTGTCGTCTGTGCGCCGCCGGAGACCAAGCCTGAGGATAAAGTCATCACCATCAACCAGATGTTCATTGGCGCAAACTATCAATATGTCGAAAGTGAGCTCAAGGATCTTGGTCTGTTTGTGGAGATCGAGCGGGAAGCCAGCATGGAAGTGGAAAAGGATAAGGTCATCCGCACCGATCCGGCTTTGGATTCTCAGTTCCATGAAGGCGATCATATCATTTTGTATGTCAGCGACGGTGCTGAGGATCTGGAAGTTCCGGTACCGGGACTCGTTGGCAAGAGCTATGAGGATGCCAAGGCCCTGTTGACTGACAGCATGCTGACAGTCAGCTCTACACGCGAGTATAACAACGACTATCCGGAGGGACAGGTATTCAAGCAGTCGATCGACGAAGGCACTTCCGTCAAGGTAGGCACGGAAGTCCTGCTGTATATCTCCAATGGACCGGAAAAGAAGCCGGAACCGGAACCGGAGCCGAACGAGCCGGAGCCGGATCATGGCGGGGGCGACCCGGAGCTCAGCGGTCATGGCTCCTCGAACGACCCGGAACCGGATAAGGAGACCACAGCAAACGTGTCGATCGAGCTCCCGACCGGAAACAGATCGGTCGTATTGGTCGTGGAGATGAATGGAACAGTCGTTTCTGCCAACCAAACGTATGATCCGGAAGTCGAGAATCCCGTCAATATCTCGATCTCCGGTCCGGCGGGCACCACACAGACCATCGACATTTATATCAATGGGGCACACGAGAGAAGAAGTGTGACCTTCCCGGAGTCGTAACGATATGAGAGGACGTATTTTGAAG
>JARIAV010000346.1 GCA_029257685.1 Butyricicoccus sp. | reverse complement strand
GAGAGAAAGGTTTCTTTGGCGCAGAGCGCGGAAGATTTTTGTTTCATTGTACGAGATCCTCCGTGTAATTTGAAAATAAAAAGAACTTGTTTGCTCCATTATAGAGGATTGCTGTAAAAAATCAAGTGCTGACCCAAAAGAAAAACAGAAGTCTTTATATAAAATATACAAAAAAGTCTGGATAAATAAAGCATATATACAAAATAATGTCAGATATATTGACAAATTCTGACGGAGCATGATATAAAAAGATAAAAGTTGTATAGACCAATTTAAGGGGAACAAGAGAGGAGAAGAGAAATGATTTCGAGTAAGTATGTGACCTTATTTGTAGTCGGATTTTTTGTCTATATCGGGCTGATGATCCTGATTGCATACCTCACAAGCCGAAAAGGAACGACACAGGGTGAGGATTACCTGATGGGCGGACGCAATGTGGGACTGCTGCTGCTCATCTGTACAGCGGCTGCAACTGCCGTCGGTACCGGCACATCAGTCGGCGCAACAGCAAACGGCTTCCGAAATGGCTGGCTGGGTGCGGTCTATCCTTTGGCAAATGCGCTGGGACTCGTGACGGTCGCGTTCTGTTTCTCCCATGTGCGAAAGTTTAAGTTCCGTACGCTTTGCGAAGAACTGCAATTTTATTATGACGGCAGCCCGTATATGCGAAAGTTCATGTCGGTCGTCATTTTTATCGTCTCGATCGTTTGGGTCGGAAGTGCGATCAATGGCGGCGCGAACTATCTGGCTTACCTCATCGGAATGGATATGATCCCTGCAAAGATCATCACCGTTTTTGCATTCGGCATCTATGTTTTTGTGGGCGGTTATATGGCGGTCGTCTGGACGGATGCCATTCAGGCGGTGCTTCTGTTCGGCGGCTTTGTCCTGATCGCGATCCTTGCCATCCCTGCGGCTGGTGGCTTCGATACCATTCGCGCAACCTATGAAGCAGCCGGAAATCCGGGGGCCATGACCCTGTTCGGTGTCGGTTCCAAGGGCGTTCTCGGTGTTCTGGCAGTTGCACTGGCGTCTTATTATGGCGCGATGGCAGGACCGACCGCTCATATGCGCGTCTATACCGCAAAGTCTCCGCAAACGGCGCGCAAGGCGATCCTGGTTGCTGCTGTGGTTGTAGGCTGCTTCTCCATTCTGCCCGCGATCGTCGGTATGTCCGGCTTTACCATCGCAACACAGGCAGGCGCAGCAAACGTGCTGGAAAACCCGGACTTTACCTTTGCATACATGGCAACGACTGTATTCCCACCGGCAATCGGTCTGGTCTGTCTCATTGCCGGACTGTCCGCGATCATGTCCTCTGCGGATTCGGATGCGATCGCAGGCGTTACCACATTCCTGACAGACGTATATGCACTGATCTTCAAAAAGCCGGTAGAGGATAAGGATATTCCAAAGTATTCTCGTATCATTCTGGTCATTATGCTTGCAAGTGCGTTCGGTATGACCATCTTTGCAAGTGATATCATGAGCTATATCAACAATGTCATTGGTTCGTTCACACCTGGTATGGCAGTTGCCCTTCTCGTTGGAAGATACTGGAAGCGTGCGACCTGGCAGGGCGGCGTGGCATGCATGGGAAGCGGCATCGTATTTGGTGTGTGCTATCTGCTGATCGCACCATTCAATACATGGATCACGGAAGTTTTTGCAGGGCCCGCACTGCCCGTCACGATCCTGACCCTGATCGTATGCGTCGTTGTCAGCCTGATGACACCGCCGTCCAGCCATACCGAAGAGGAACGTGTGGCACGCGTTCTGGCGGAACGCAATCAGGAAAAGACCGCTTCTGTGCGCTGATCGGTTGATGACCGAACGGGGACAGATGACGCAGGAGGGAAAAATGGAGCTGTATTTTTTGAGTGTTGGCTATGGAGAAGCGATCGTGCTGCTGGACGGAACGCACTGCCTCGTCATAGATGGCGGAGCTGGTGGAGACGATCTGGCCTATCAGGCGGAAGGAACGATCCGTCTGGTGGATTTCCTGCACCAGAAGCAGGTACAGCAGATCGATTGCATTCTCTGTACCCATCTGCACAACGATCATGTCGGTGGTCTGGCGGATGTGGCAGAGCAGTTCCCGATCAGACAGTTTTGGATCAATTTCCTGCCCGAAGAATCGGCAGAGGCAGCGATCCTTGCCGCTGCGCCCGAGTGCGCAGCGGATCTGAGTCTGCGCCTGTTCACGCAGGGACTGCGGGAGTTCGAACGGCTGCGCCGTGCGCTGACTGCGCACGGTATCTCGATGCGGGAACGCACCCAGACCGAAGCGTATGAGCCCCTTTGGCCGGGATGTGAGATCCGGCTCTTTGGCATGACGACCGAGCAGGCGGCAAAACGCAGAAAAGAATATAATACCTTTTGTACCCTGAACGATCCACAGGCACAAAGAGATGCCATGCGTCGATTCGACCGTGTGGAAAATACATGCAGTCTGGCGTGCAGTCTCAAAATGGATAACTGGTGTGCCATGCTGACAGGTGACTTATGCAGTGGGTGGGAGGCGCGCTGTCAGACCGATTTTCCCTCTGCGGCGCTGCTCAAGCTCACCCATCACGGACAAAAGGACGGCATGCCGCAGGCTTTGGTAGAAGCCTGTGATCCCTCGGTATTTTTGATGTGCGCAGATGCAGAACGCACCTTTCAAAGCGCCTGCGATGCGGTGAAAACACGTGCAAGAGGTTATCTACAGGAAAAAGAACGACAAACACAGCATATCTATACAACAGGACGGCTGGTAGAACAGTTCGGAGAACAGGACGGGATGCAGCCCTGTGCACTGTGCTGTACGGCAGGCGATCCGATCACCTGCACGGCATATTATGCAAAGGATGTGAAAGGATGAAGGTTTTACTCGAACGGTCTTATGCATGGACACCGGAAGATGCACAGCGCGACATACCGTTTGCGTTCTGCTGCCCGAGCGATATCACAGAGCTTCGAATCTCATTTTCCTATGCGCCCAGCTTGGAAACGGAGGAAGAGCGATGCAGGCCACAGGTGGAAAAGGCACTCAGGCGATACTACGACTGTTATCCGCATACCTTGCAGCCGATGGATGCAAACAGGTTCCTGCCTGTCAAAAATCTTATCACGCTCTCATTGGACAAGGACGGGGTGTATTTGGGCAATGCACATCGGTGGGATCCCAAGCAGGAACATATTTTGAACATCGAATGGGCATCTCGTGGATTCGTGCCGCCCAAACAGATGGCAGGGGACTGGACAGGAATGCTGCATCTGCATGAGATCATTTCGCCCTGCTGTGAGGCACAGCTGAAGATCGAAGGGAGGGCGGAAGGATGAGATGGTATCCGGTAGAGCTGCATACTCATACGGAGCACAGTGATGGTGGGTTTACAGTGCGTCAGCTGACAAAGGCAGCCAAGGCAAGAGGCTTTGAAGCGGTCGCACTGACCGATCACAACACGAGTGCAGGGATGCAGGAATTTTATAAAGCGGCGCACAGAGAAGGGCTGGTTGCCGTTCCGGGGATCGAATGGACGACCTACTGGGGGCACATGCTGGTGCTGGGAGAACAGGGCTATACAGACTGGCGCGGTGTGCGTCCCGAACAGATCGATGATGCGATCGCTCATATCCATGAAAACCACGGGATCGTGGGCATCGCCCACCCGTTTGCGCTGTCCAATCCGGTCAATACGGGGTATCATTGGGAATTTCAGATCGCCAACTGGGATGCCATCGATTTTTTAGAGGTCTGGTCGCGAGATGATGCACCCCGAAAAGTCCAGAGCCTGCGTGCATTTGGTCTTTGGGAGCAACTGCTGGGCCGCGGCTGCCGGATCACGGCAACCTCAGGAAGGGACTGGCACCGAGAAGATACCTTGGCGTATGCCCATACCTATGTTGGGCTGGAGCAGCCGCTCACGCCGGACGGGATCCTGCAAGCAGTTCGCAAGGGGCGCGTGTGCTTGTCGGTCGGGCCGCTCCTGACGATGCGTATCCGGCTGGATGCACGGACCTGTGCAGAGATCGGAGACGAGATCCCTGTTGGAACCTGGGAGGTAGAGATTGTCCTGGAGTCTCAGACGATGGAACAGGACTGGGATCGGACACAGACCGTGCCCCAAGAGATCCAGCTCATCCAGAATGGACTGGTGATCCGGCACTGCCCTGTAACAGCACATCAGGTGCTTCGTGTCCCGCTGACCGCCGGTTGGCTGCGTGCAGATCTGATCGGAACCTATTATGGAAAAACAGAACAGCATTTGGCATTTACCAACCCGATTTTCATACAATAAAAGGGGGAAACGTGATGGCGTCACTCAGGTTGACGGTTGAGATCGTGGTACGTTTGTTGCTTGCAATGTGCATCGGCGGATGCATTGGATGGGAACGTGCAAAAAACCATCATCCTGCGGGGATCCGCACCCATATGCTGGTGACGATCGGTGCAGCAGTCGTGATGCTGCTGGGCAGCCAGACCGTCGGCGTGTTTGCCGGAACCGCCAATTCCGATCCGGCACGTCTGGGGGCACAGGTCATCTCCGGCATTGGATTTTTGGGTGCAGGCACGATCATGAAGGAGGGACGCTCCATACGCGGACTGACAACGGCGGCCACCCTTTGGGTAGTTGCCTGTCTGGGACTGGCGATCGGTGCAGGACAGTACACGATATCGCTTGCCGGCTTTGCCGTTTCCATGATCGCGCTCCGTATGTTCAAGCTCCCACGATTTGAGGTATCCTTCTTGTGTGGCACAGACAATGATTCTTTTCAAAAGGTTTGCGATGCGCTGATGCTGCAAAAAGCGAATATCTGCAATTTTTCAACGCGTGCCGTGAACATGGAACAGATCCGTGTAAGTTTTGAGCTGTATCTCGGATGGAACCAGAAGGGCATCAGCGCATCGGAGGTCGTGAAAGAGATTTCCAGAATGCCGGATATCTCCCATATCGAAATCGATACGCTCTGAGCATACAGGTGGGAAAGCAGACGATCCAGACCGAACATAAAATGTAAAAAAGACGTATTCTTTCCCGAATACGTCTTTTTTGTGCGGTCGATACCGTTTGTGCAGCGTGAAAGTATTACTGCGGATCCTGTGTGTGCTTTTTTTCCTTCAGCCCCAGCGTGCGGCGCACGGTCGGGATGAATGCGGAGGCAAATCTGCCCTTGCCACGACCTTTGACATAGAAATAGCCGATGATGGAGAAGCAGACTGCGCCGATGAAATTGACGATCATATCTTTCATGGTATCAATGAGACCGATATCGATATAGCCGCCATATTTTGTGATCCAGTCCTCGCCGTTGACGATCAGGGAATCGATGGGAACATGTCCCACGATATTCAAGCCGTCTGGATTGAACAGGACGGAATTGATCTGGTGTACGATCCAGTCCTTCTGCATATCCGTTCCAAAGTACCAATCCATGCCGAACTCGAAAAACTCCCACAGCACACCTACGGTCATGGAGAAGCAGAAGGCGACAAGTGCCAGAAAGAGGGGGGAGAGCTCAACGGAGAAGCGTTCGCTTCGGTTGAAGATATCTACAAGCGCGAAGCCGATGGCAGCCATGAGGAAGCCGTTGATGGTATGGAGCATGGTATCCCAGTAGGGCAGCTGGGTATAATAGGAATTGACCTCGCCTAAAATTTCGGCAGAGAAGATGAAGCAGTAGATGATGGTTTCGAGCGCAGGCGGCAGGTCGATGCCCAGCCGACGGTCGATGAACATGGGGACACAGAACAGGATCAGTGTCA
>JARIAV010000342.1 GCA_029257685.1 Butyricicoccus sp. | reverse complement strand
ATCGCATAGGCTGCCGCCATATTCATCTGCGCATTGATATCCGAGGCGCGTACATCGAGCGCACCGCGGAAGATCCCCGGAAACGCGAGTACATTGTTGATCTGGTTGGGATAATCGGAGCGTCCCGTTCCCACAACTGCCGCACCGCCCTTCTTGGCTTCCTCCGGCCAGATCTCCGGCACAGGGTTTGCCATTGCAAATACCATCGGCTTTTCTGCCATCGTCCCGACCATTTCCGCCGTCAGTACACCGGGAGCGGACAGACCGAAGAACACATCTGCACCGCGCACGGCATCTGCGAGTGTGCCTGTGAGATGCGCACGGTTGGTCACCTTTGCCATTTCCGCCTGCGCCGGATTGAGACGTGCATCCCCCTCGCAAACGATGCCGAAACGCTCACACATCACGACCTCCTTGACCCCAAGGAACATGAGGAACTTGGTGACGGCGATCGCCGCTGCACCACAACCATTGACAACCAGCTTGATCTCCTCCAGCTTGCGTCCCGTCAGGCGGCAGGCATTGATCATTGCAGCCGCACAGCAAACCGCTGTACCGTGCTGGTCATCATGGAAGATCGGGATATCGCAGACTTCCTTCAGCTTGCGCTCGATCTCAAAACAGCGCGGCGCGGCGATGTCCTCCAGATTGATGCCGCCGAACGAACCGGAAATCAGCTGGATGGTGCGCACGATCTCATCGACGTCCTTACTCTTGACGCAGAGCGGAAATGCATCGACATCTGCAAACGCCTTGAACAGGGCACATTTGCCCTCCATAACGGGCATACCGGCTTCCGGCCCAATATCCCCGAGTCCCAAAACCGCCGTGCCATCTGTGATGACTGCGACAAGGTTATGCCGTCTGGTGTAGGTGTAGCTGAGCGACACATCCTCCTTGATCTTGAGACAGGGTTCTGCAACGCCCGGTGTATAGGCAACCGATAAATCTTCACGGTTTGCAACCGGACAACGGGCAACCACCTCAATCTTACCGCCCCACTCCTCATGTGCCAGCAGTGCTTTTTCCTTTGCATCCATTGATGAAAACCTCCAATAAATTCGCATAACGCTTATTGCCTTCATGATACCATACCACCACCCATAATTTCAATCATTTCAAATAATCCCTTCCTTTCCCCTGCCCGAATGGGGCATAAACAAAGGGATGACAGTACAAGATACAGGGTGTATAATAAAGCCACAGAAAGGATATCTGTATAACATTAGAACAGGAGGTACACAGAACAATGCAGATCGAACTCAAAAAATGGTGTCTGGATGATATGGAGCGCCTAACGATGCTGTGCAATCAAGTGGATCGTACCTATTTATCCAATCGCATGCCATTCCCCTATACAGCGGAAGATGCAAAATGGTGGCTCAATATGGTTGCAGAACACGAGGGCAAGGACGGTGTATTCCGCTCGATCTCTGTAAATGGAACGATCATTGGCAATATCTCCGTAGAGCAGAAAACCGATGTACATGCACAGGATGCAGAGATCGGCTACTTGCTTTTGACGGAAAGCTGGTCGAAGGGCATTATGACCGAAGCCGTTCGTCAAATCTGTGAGATCGCATTTTCTGAACTATCCATCATTCGTATCACTGGTTTGGTCTATCAGCCCAACATGGCTTCCGCCAAGGTACTGGAGCACAATGGCTTTACCTTAGAGGGCATCATGCGACAGGCGGTTATCAAAGATCCCAATGTCTATGATCTGTGCATCTACGGAAAATTGAAGGGTTAACGTTTGTTCTGTATCGCTACAGAAGAGGTTTGCTGATACATACCGATAGAAATGGAGATGATCGAAATGAAAAAACGGATCTTAGGTCTGCTCTGCCTGCTTGCGCTGCTTCCTGCATGCGCCCCAAAAAAGCCTGATACACCAGCACCTGTGCCGCCGTCTTCTTCTCCCCCGAGCGGGACATCTCCCGAATCTCCAACCGCCCCCGATCCAGCACAAACACCGGAAACACCCGTTCCGCCTGCGCCCTCTCAGCCGATACAGCCGTCCAAGGCAGACCCCAACGCCATTTCGTATTTTGACTGCGGCACGCTGGATCTCTCCGATCCGGAGGAGATCGCAGGACGGGAGAACTTTGAGGAATTTCTCAATGTGACTGGCAGCGGCACGGCGGCTTCCATTCAAATCACCCATGAGAGCGAGGACAGTACCGCCACACTGACCTTTGCAGATGGTGTTTACACCTTTCGGGTATCCGGAAAAGAAAGCACTTGGAAACAGCTGCAAATCACGGAATCCGTCACCTCCGGACAGATCCGGCAAACCTTCCGCCTGACAAACACACAGGATCTTCCGGCGGACACACCGGACGGAACCAAAGCCATTACCCTGTTTCAGGAAACCATTGAAAGCTGAATCGAATAGAAACGACAAGCGGGAGCGTCCAAGTTCGGATGCTCCCGCTCATTTTTCTTCTGATTTATATGAATCTATGCGCTTCTCCGAATCAGCAATATACACCACGATCTCCTGTACAGAACAATCCAAAATCTTACACAATGCATCTAATGTATTTGTAGAAACAGAATCCCCTGCTTTGATCCTCCGTATCGTGGAACTGCTGATCCCACCCTTGACTTGCAGGGTATATGTGCTTGCTCCCCTTGCTTCCATCGTCTTCCACAAAGGCAAATAACTGATCATACACACATTCCCCCTTTACATATCTCTATTATTGCCTATAATAAAGATATAGTGTTATAGGCAATATTGCCTATAACGACAAAAGGAGGTAACAATATGGAACATAATCGTTGTTTCTTTATCGGTCACCATGATTTATATAGGAATATCCTTCCACAGCTTAGAACTGCAATCATAAAGCATATCGTTGAATATCAAGTTGTAGAATTTATAGTCGGCCACTATGGTCAGTTTGACGCAGTTGCTACACAAGCAATGCAGGAGGCAAAAAAATCCTATCCTAATATTAGATTGTTTCTATTGACACCTTATTATCCAACAGAGAATTTTATAGAAATCCCTGATGGATTCGATGGCATTTTTTATCCCCCAGATATGGAGTTTATCCCCAGACGATTTGCGATTGTTCATGCAAATCGTTATATGATCGAACATTGTACACATCTCA
Source organism: Butyricicoccus sp. (assembly GCA_029257685.1). GTDB lineage: Bacteria > Bacillota > Clostridia > Oscillospirales > Butyricicoccaceae > Butyricicoccus. The sequence goes on along the minus strand of JARIAV010000342.1, from coordinate 10,468 downwards.
TTGCATATGCAGGCTATACCCCCAGCAATGCTCAAAATTTTGTGTCATATGCTTTAAAGCAGAGAAAATGCAGTGTTTGCAATCTATTCTGCTAAATTCTGCTCCATCCGTGTTGTACATAATAAATCCCTTAAAACAACAAGCGGGAGCGTCCAAGTTCGGATGCTCCCGCTCATTGTTCTGTTATCTTACGACTGCCACCTCATTTTTTGAGTGCTCTCTGGTAAAACCATGCGTATGCAGCAGTCTGATTTTTCGATCCTACAAACGATCACTTACGAGAAATGACCTTCTTCGCAGCAGCAACGATATCCGCAGCTGTGAGGTTGTATTCCTCCTGCAAGAAGCCCTGTGCGCCAACCTGACCAAAGCGGTTCTGCACACCGATCATTTCCATCGGGACGGGGCAGTTTTTTGCAACGACCTGTGCAACAGCCGAACCCAGACCACAGTTGACCTGATGGTTTTCAGCGGTCACGATCGCGCCAGTTTCCTTTGCAGAAGTGACGATCAGTTCTTCGTCGATCGGCTTCCATGTGAACATATCCACGACCTTTGCAGAGATGCCCTCAGCCTCCAGCGTCTCCTGTGCCTTGAGTGCCTCGTCTACCATGATACCGGAAGCGATGATGGTCACATCCTTGCCTTCCTTCAGAGTCACGCCCTTACCGATCTCGAAGTCCGCGCCGTCCTCATATACCTTGATGATGTTCTTGCGAACCATGCGCATATAGGAGAACTTGCCGGAAGCTGCGAGCTTCTTGGTCAGGCAGTGCAGCATTGCATAGTCGGTCGGATCGACAACGATCGAATCCGGGATCGCCAGATACAGGGCGCAGTCCTCGAACGGCATGTGGGTGCCGCCGTTGTATGCAGCGCATACGCCGGGGTCAGAACCTACGATATGCACGGGCAGCTTTGCATACGCTGCGGACATGAACGCCTGATCAAAGGCACGGCGGGAAGCGAAGCAGCCAAAGGAATGTACAAATGCAGTCTTGCCGGCAGCGGTCATGCCTGCTGCAACGCCAACTGCGTCAGCCTCTGCAATGCCTGCATTGAAGCACTGACCCGGAAATTCCTTTTCCAGCTTTGCGGTATTGATGCAGTTATACAGATCACAGTCGATGTGTACGACATTGCGGTCTGCCTTCATCATTTCTTCCATAGCGGTTACATAACCGTCACGGTTTGCACGGGAATCCTTCTCGTGCTTGCCAATCAAAGTAAAGCTCATTGTTCGATACCCTCCTTACTGTGCCTTGATCTTTTCGAGTTCTGCCTCAGCAAATGCGATCGCCTCGTCCCACTGCTCCTTCGTCGGCTGAGAGGAGTGTGCGCCGGACGGCTCTGCAAAGGTGCAGCCCTTACCCTTTACGGTGTTCAGCACGATACAAGTGGGCTTGCCGGAAACTTCATAAGCAGCCTTAACTGCGTCATAGATCTGTTCTACGTCATTGCCGTCTGCCAGCTCGATCACATTCCAGCCGAACGCATCGAACTTTGCGCCGATGCCCTTGCCATGGCTCATGATCTGGTCAACGGAGCCGTCGAGCTGCATCTTATTGCTGTCCACGAAGCAGATCAGATGATCGAGCTTGTAGTGTGCCGCAAACTGTGCAGCCTCCCAAACCTGTCCTTCATCGCACTCGCCGTCGCCAACGAATACGAAGACGTGGTTATCGCGGCCATCGACCTTATTTGCCAGCGCTGCGCCAACTGCACTGGACATACCCTGACCGAGAGAGCCTGTTGTCAGATCGACACCTGGGGTCTTGGTGCGGTCGGTATGGGACGGGAAATTGGTATGTGGCTGGTTGAGCGTATACGCCTGCTCGATCGGGTAGAAGCCCTTGAGACCGAGCGTTGCGTACATGCTGGGGCCGGCGTGACCCTTGGACATAACGCACCAGTCACGATCCTCCCAACGCGGGTTTTTCGGATCTACCTTCATAATATCGCCGTACAGAACAGCAAGAGTTTCTACAACGGACATGGAACCGCCAACATGACCGAACCCGAGAGAGCCGATCGTCTTCAGAGCTTCCACTCTGATCTGCTGGGCAAATACGCGCAGTTCCTTCATTTTTTCTGTTTTCTGCATTGCATACACCTGCCTATAAATATACAAAGTTTATGTGAAAATCAGCCAGACCATCGTCAGTCTGCTGTTTTCTTCCTCTCACTACTTGTAGTCTATCATCGTTTTGGATAAATTTCAATGCTGATATGAGGATTTGTCTGAAAAATTTTTTCTCTATTATGTTTGCTTGTTGGTAATTTTTTGGAATTTATTTGTATTTTCCTGATGGAAACCCTGCTTTTTCTGCATTCCTTCTGCGCACTTCTATGATTTTTGCGTGTTTTAAAAAATCATCGGATCCTCTGCTGTTTTGGTTGATTTTTCAATATTTTCTGGTAAAATTATAAGTAGAACTGTTCTGCTTTCTTGAATGCGTCTTTTATGCTGATACGCTTTCCAAGCAAGAACATCCAGAAATCAAGAAGTGTGAAAAAGAAAAGGGAGAACCATGAAAATCAGTAGACTCAACTCCATTGAGCAGTATGTGATCTCCAAAGAGACCGTCTCCATCGACGAACTTTGCGAGGTCTTTGGCGTATCCAAAAATACCATTCGGCGAGATCTCAATGATCTGGAAGCACGCGGCCACATTGCCAAGGTCTATGGCGGCGTTACGATCGTCGGCTCGCCCGGTGCCGTGCCCATGCCCGTCCGCTCCAATCTCAATTCCGCAGATAAAAACCAGATCGGTATGCTCGCCGCAAATGAGGTGCAGGATGGAGATACCATTTTTATTGACTCTGGTTCCACGACCGTTTGTCTGCTCCGCTACCTGTCCAGCCGCAAGCGTGTCACCGTCATCACCCATTCGCTCGGTGCCATGAGTGAGGCTTCCAAGTATGACAACCTGAGCCTTATCTCTCTCGGCGGCATCTATAACTCCGCGACCGATTCCTTTACCGGCTTATCCACCTTTGAAATGCTCTCTGGTATGACCATCAACAAAGCATTCATGGCAGCGACCGGTATCTCTCTGGAAAGCGGTCTGACCAATACGACCTTTCTGGAGGCTGAGATCAAGCGCGGCGTCGTGCAGCATGCCGGCGGCATCTACTTACTTGCAGACTCCTCCAAGCTCGACAAGTCTGCTGTGATCTCCTTCTGTCCGCTCAAGGATCTGACGGCATTCATCACCGACCGCCGTCCGCCGGAGAAATACATGCATTTCTTCTCAGAAAATAACATCCGCGTGCGTTACGAGCATTAAAGCACGGGACCACGGCTGCACACGGTCCGTCTGTAATCGGTCGGTGTGCAGCCATATACTTCTCGGAACCGTTTGATGAAATAGCTGACGTTTTCAAACCCGACACTCAGGCTGATCTCCAAAATAGGCTGATCGGTCTCGCGCAGCAGACGGGAGGCACGCTCGATACGCAGAAAATTGAGATGCTGGATGAGCGATCTTCCCGTATTTTCCTTGAAAAAGGTGCTGAAATACTGTGGGGAAAGTCCAAATCTTGCGGCGACTTCTGTCAGGCGCATCCTTTCTATGCAGTGCTCCCCCAAATACTCCACGATCTCACGCAGCAATTGGGTGCGGTATTCTTCTTTTGGCTGCATGGGATGCTGTGTCAGCTCCCGCGCCGCCGCGACCAGACCAATGATATACAGCAAAGAGGACTTCACCAAAAGCTGATGTCCAAACGACTGATCTGCACAAATGCGGATCATTTTTTTTAGCTCTGAAAACAGCTCGCGCCCCAACTCGGTATCACGCGCGACATAAGGCGGAAAGCGCAGGACCCCATCTGCCAGCGGGCCCAGCAGCTGGCTTTGTGCAATGTCTGCCCGCCGGAATTCCAGAAAATCCATTGGGAATACAAATGCACGAAACAGGTTCCCCACTCCGCCGCGGATCTCGTGAAGCTGTCCTGCCCCTACAAAAAAGATGTCTCCGGACTTTCCAACATACTGCTGATCCCCGATCGCTACGCCGACCTCCCCCTGTAAAACGGTTATGATCTCCATTTCCGGATGCCAGTGATAGGGCACCAGATCCGAATCCTGTGCTTCCGGTGCTGAATAGATCTGGAACGGGAAGCCCTGTGTACCATGTGCGCGTTTTTCTCTGCGTGAAGCATCCATCCGATCGACCCTCCCTCGATACAAAATCTTAAAATCGTGTTATTTTTTCAGAAGATATTGCAAGCAATCTCCTTCCTTCCTCTTTATAATTATAGACAGATAAACAAGGATTGACAAGACACTTTTTCAGCCTCTTTTCTTCTCCTCTCACTAAAAAATTCATTTCATCTCCCGTCTGGAAAGCAATGATTTCCTGTGTTTTCCATAAAAATGAACTGAATTTTGTCCTATTCGCTGTAAAAAAGTGCATTTTCAATTCTGCTATTCTTCCCAAAAAACACTTCATATCATTGATGCTTTTTGTTGGTCATGCTATAATGATCCCAAACGGGCATCTCAAAAAATATCCGATCCCAGCCCATTCTTCTACTATGGGATCGATCTTCTGGAGGTATACGCGATGTATATTGATAAGCAAGTCAAGCGTGGCTACAACGAGTATATCCATCTCAACGAGGGCATCGGCAAGGATGCCATGATGGATGTTGCACTGCTCGTCATGGAGGAAGGCGATACCTATTCCTTCCATGAAACCGAAAAGGAGCTTGCCTGCCTCGTTTTTGACGGCAAGTGCACGATCGAATGGGAGAACGAATCCTATGAGGTAGATCGTCCCAACCCGTTCGACTACAATCCCTCCTGCCTGCATGTCTGCAAGGGCATTGCAGTCAAGATCACCGCACACGGTCCCTGCAATATCTATGTGCAGAAGACCCTGAACGAAAAGACCTTCCCAAGTAAGATGTACAAGCCGGAAGATACCGATACCTGGGCACGCGGCAATCAGGGCGAGCTGATGGGCTGCATCAAGCGTGATGTGCGCACCTGCTTCGATCTGGACAATGCGCCCTATTCCAACATGGTGCTGGGTGAGGTCGTAAACCTGCCGGGCAAGTGGTCCTCCTATCCGCCGCATCATCATCCGCAGCCGGAGTGCTACTTCTACCGCTATGATAAGCCGATGGGCTTTGGCGCAGGCTGGGCAAACGGCGAGATCTATGAGACCCACCACAACGGTCTGGCGATCATCACGGACAAGATGCATTCTCAGGTCACTGCACCGGGGTACTCCTGCTGCTACGCATGGGGCATCCGCCATCTGCCGGGCAACCCGTGGGACAAGACCCGCATCGACGACACCGAGCACCTGTGGCTGCTCGAGGACGATGCAAACGACCACATCTGGCACTGTCCTACCGGCAACTGAGCCATACTTGATGAAAAACCTGCATTTACTTCGCTAGGAGGAATTTGAAAATGAAGCACATGGAAACTGTCCGTCTGACTGCAAGTCAGGCTCTGGTCCGCTTTCTGGAAAACCAGTACATCAGCTACATCGATATGGATGGCAAGGAAGTCGAGCATAAGTTCGTAAAGGGGATCTTCATGCTCCCTGGACACGGCAATGTTGTCGGCTTTGCAAACGGCGTGGAGCAGGAGCTCAAGGACATGGTCGTTTATCAGGGCAAGAACGAGCAGGGCATGGCACTTGCTGCCGTTGGCTACGCAAAGCAGCTGCGCCGCAAGCAGATCTTCGCCTGCACCTCCTCTGTCGGCCCCGGCGCATGCAACATGGTAACGGCTGCTGCGACCGCGACTGCAAACAACATTCCCGTCCTGCTCCTGCCGGGCGATATCTATGCCTCCCGTCAGCCGGATCCGGTACTTCAGCAGATGGAACAGACCCATAACCTGTCCATCTCTGCGCATGACGCATTTCAGGCCGTGACCAAGTACTGGGGACGCATCAACCGCCCCGAGCAGGTCATGACCGATATGCTGTCCGCAATGCGTGTCCTGACCGATACCGCAAACACCGGTGCGGTTGCGATCTCCCTGCCGCAGGACGTACAGGCAGAAGCATACGATTATCCGGTCGATTTCTTCAAGAAGCGTGTATGGCGCATCGATCGCCGCCCGATCACCCAGTATGCACTCGAGCAGGCTGTTGAGATCATCAAGAATGCAAAGAAGCCGCTCCTCATCTGCGGCGGCGGTGTGCGCTACGCAGAGGCACACAAGGTATTCAAGAAGTTCGCAGAGGACTTCGGCATCGCATTCGGTGAAACACAGGCTGGCAAATCTGCGATCGAATGGACACATGAACTGAACCTCGGCGGTCTGGGCACGACCGGCGGCATCGCAGCAAACAAGCTGGCACATGAGGCTGATGTGGTCATCGGCGTTGGTACCCGTTACACCGACTTCACCACCGCTTCCAAGTGGCTGTACCGCACAGATGCAAAGTTCGTCAACATCAACCCGTCTGAGTTCCAGGCATATAAGATGGATGCAACACCGGTCGTTGCCGATGCAAACGAAGCACTGACCGCCATCGGTGCAGAGCTGTCCAAGCTGGGTTATCACACCGATGCCGCATACGCCGAGGAAGTCAAGGCACTGCGCAAGGAGTGGTTCGACGAGGTAGAGCGTCTCGATCATGTGGCTTACACCGATCCTGCGTCCTTTGTTCCGGAGATCAACGATGCAAACCGTGCATGTGTTGAGAAGTACATCGAGGAGACCGGCTGCAAGCTGTGTCAGACTGCTGTGCTGGGCACCATCAACCGCATGATCGACGACAATGCGATCGTAGTTGCAGCGGCTGGTTCTCTGCCGGGTGATATGCAGGGTCTGTGGCGCGCACGCAAGATCAACACCTATCACATGGAATACGGCTATTCCTGCATGGGTTACGAAGTGGCTGCTGCACTGGGCGCAAAGATGGCATGTCCGGAGCAGGAGGTCTACTCCATGTGCGGTGACGGCTCCTTTGATATGATGCACTCTGAGCTGATCACTTCCGTTCAGACCGGTCACAAGATCAATGTCATGCTGTTCGACAACGCTTCCTTCGGCTGCATCAACAACCTCGAGGTCGGTCAGGGCAATGCCTGCATCGCGACCGAGAAGAACATGCTGGAAGCAGGCGTGACAAACGGTATCCACAAGGGCAAGGTCATGCAGATCGACTATGCAGCGATCGCTGCGGCATACGGCTGCAAGACATACACCGTCAAGACACAGGAAGAGCTGGAGGCTGCGATCGAGGATTCCAAGAAGCAGACCGTTTCTACCCTGATCGACGTCAAGGTCCTGCCGAAAACCATGTCCGGCGGCTATGAGAACTGGTGGCGTGTCGGCGTTGCTGAGGTTTCGAACAAGCCGGAAGTGCAGGCTGCACGCAAGGCTCTGGAAGATCATCTGTACGAAGCACGTCATTATTGATCTGTCAAATAAATCTATAAAAGGATACGGCGTTGGCCGTATCCTTTTTTGTTTCTAATCGCTCTGTCCATTTTTTCCATCTTTTACCATTCATATTTTATCGTGATAAAGCAGTTTCTGCATATTGCTTCCCATTTTATATGCTTGCTGACCACCGAATCGGGAACGAAATCGCGCAGGCGATCCCAGAAATCCCCCTGTAAAATCCCAAAATCGCAGATCCAGCGGCATGGGGATCTGCCTCTGTTTTTTCAATACTTTAACCTATTGAAATACCTACTGTTTCTCTATGTTTTGCTGAATGATATACAAAAAATCATGATATCTCCCCCTCATTTCTCGTTTTTTTCTACAACGAATTTACAATTTCGTCATATTTTCCTCAAAATTCATGCTATGATAACTCTCGTAAGATTTCTTCCGAGGTCTTCTCAATCTCGCTTTTTGAAAGGAGCGCAAGATCCATGAAAAATAATCAAATCAAAGGGTTTGCTCTCGGTGCTGTCAGTGCTTGTCTGGTTATGGGCGTTGCCTATTCCACTGTTGATGCTTCCCGCAATATCACCGTGCAGGATGGTATCCGCATTCAAATGAATAACACTGCATTCGTTCCCAAGGACGCAAAAGGCAATCCTGTCAGCCCATTCTTATATAACGGTACCACCTATGTTCCGATGCGTCCGCTGTGCGAAGCGATCGGCATGACAGTCAGCTATGACGCAAAGACCAAGACCGTCAGCCTCACCGCTCCCAATGCCACCACGCCAAACACCGGTACGACACCGAACACCGGCACGACGCCAAATGTTGGCGACACAACTGGTGGTGCTGCCACAGGCACCCCCATCACCGATGAGAACGCCAAGGTCGCAGCACTGGGTGACGCAGGGGTGACCGCTTCCGATGCGAAGTTTGAAAAGTGTGAGCTCAAGCAGGAGAACGGCAAATCCGTCTACGAGATCGAGTTTACCGCCAGCGGAAAGAAATACGAATACCAGATCGATGCAACGACCGGCACGATCGTAAAGAAGGACAACAAGGAAGATTCCAGCAGCCCAAGCAGCTCCGCGAAGCTCTCCGAGAGCGAAGCCAAGGACATTGCTTCCAAGAAGGCCGGTGTCTCCAGCCCAAAGTTTACCAAGTGTGAGCTGGGCGATGACCACGGCAAGGCTGTCTATGAGATCGAGTTCACCTCTGGTTCTACCAAATATGAATACAAGATCGATGCAAACAGCGGTTCTGTCATCTCCTCTGATAAGGAAAAAGAGGAAAAGGAAGACAAGGACGATAAAGACTGATTTTTCTCCCACGATCAAACGCCTTGAACAATCTGTTGTTCAGGGCGTTTTGTTTTCCTGCACGAAGCGCCCTATACCTGCTCTTTTCCACGCCTGACCGGTCTCGATTTCCTTTCCAATAGATCCAGCTGCCAATCGCTCCCGTTGAATGGATCGAGGGGATCTTCTCAAAAGAATGTGTGGGATATGATTTTGGCTTGACAATTTTTATCCTGTATGCTTATATAGAAAATATAAATGATCCTCCAAATATCCGGTAGTCAAACAGCAAAATGGGAAAGGGGAAGATCCTATGAAACCTCAAACAATTGCTGCACTGTCCGTAGCCGTTATTGCCTGCACGGCTTTTGTGATCCCAGTTTTTGTAACTGAGAGGAAAGAAAAGAATCCTCCTGTAGCGGTGGTAGAATCTCCGCGTGATTTCTCGATCGACGAAGGGGATCAAAACAACGCAACCGGACTCAAGGCAAGCTACAATCTGAATCGAGAAAATGGAAAATATGTGAATTTGTATGTTGAAAACAAAGGGTCGAATGACGTTGTTTCCACGATCAACGATACGAATGCAAAGATCTTCAAGCCAGGAGCCAAGGGTCATATTTCTGTGGAAGTGACGCAGGGCATTTTGGGTGGAGATCAGGACTATCTGTTTCGAGTAGCAGCGGGTAAAAATGGTGGAACGGTCAATATTCACTATTCGATTGCGCAGCAAGATACGAAGTAATATAGAGAATGGGTCTGTTACGGAATACAAATCCCGCAACAGACCCATTTCTTTTTACTGCACACAGCTTCTCCTGCCATACAGTCTGAAACATGTGCCTATGCTTTCAGGCGTGGCTGCTTTTCCCCTGCGCCAAAATGCTCGATCAGCTCGATCCGTTCACCGCTCGGCCCACGGAAAAAGATATTCTGTACGCCACCAAACAGCTCCGGCATCACGTTCGGCGTTTCTGAGCAGAACTCCTTGATGCCCATTGCACGCATGGCATTGACAACGAGCGGCAGGTTGTCCACCTCGATCGCAAAATGGGGGATGACACCTGCGGCATCGGTCACCACTGTCCCGTCCCCCGGCTGGATCAGTTCGATCTCAAAGTTTGTGAGTGAGATCATGGCCAGCTGATTGACCCCTGTTTCCTTCTGCACACTTCCACGCATGGTGCAGGCACCGCCTAAGGTCTCATAAAAATCGATCGATTTCTCCAGATCGGTCGTATAGATCGCAATATGTGCGAGCTTCAGATAGCTTTTCATCTTCGTTTCTCCATATTCTCTGTTGCACACTTCCGTGAAAGGTCGTGTGCAAATCTCTCAAATTTCTCGTTTTCGTCACAAAAGCCGCCCGAATGTGGGCGGCTTTTGCTATATGATTCTCTGTTATGCTTCTTCTTTCTCCATGCGGGTGAGCTGGATGGACAGTTCATCGAGCTGCTTGTCGTCCACCACGTCCGGACACTGCATCATGAGGTCAGATGCATTCTGTACCTTCGGGAATGCGATCATATCACGGATGGAGTCCAGACCAGCCAGCAGCATACACAGGCGATCGAGACCGTATGCCAGACCGCCATGCGGAGGCGCACCATACTTGAACGCCGTGATGAGATGACCAAACTGCTCATTTGCCTTTTCCTCTGTAAATCCGAGGGCACGGAACATCTTGGTTTGCAGCTCTGGATCATGGATACGGATAGAACCGCCGCCCACTTCAACGCCGTTACATACCATGTCGTAAGCATCGGCCAGGACAGAGGCAGGGTCTGTATCG
>JARIAV010000315.1 GCA_029257685.1 Butyricicoccus sp. | reverse complement strand
GCTGGAAAAATAAATCATGCTCCCTTTCTGACAGGCTCTTTGATTCTCCCAGTTTGGTTGTTTCTTTTCTCTTTCTGCCTGTCGGTTTGGAATAGACACAAATGCACCGAGGTGTCAAAGCCTCGGTGTATTTGTTTTCCACAGATTGACAGCTCTTAACAAACTCACTATACTATATAACATCGTAAAGACAAACGTCCTGACCCACACGGTCAGGACGCTTTGCTATCTGCTAAATTTTTCGATCGCCAGCATGAGCGCACCTTCCAGTGCCGAAGCCTTGGGGGGTTGCAGTACACCGCCCAATACGCCGACCTTTTCCCGCAGGGGCTTCAAAATGAATTCGTCTGCATGGAACAAGCCGCCGGAGTAGGAAACTGGGATCGGCTCGGCGGAAAAGTGCAGCTTCTGTTTCAGGGCATGGACCATGCCTGCCAGCTCGTCCGCCGCTCGCTCATAGAGCGCGATCACCGCCTGATCCCCAGCCTGTGCCGCTTGCAGCGCATACCGCTGGAACGCTGCAACACGCTCTCTGTGGGGTGCCAGCTCGCTCAGTACGATCTCTATGATCTCATAATCGTCATCCAACCCGAACGCCTCGCGCACGATAGCATACAGCGCACCGCGCGGCGCGCGCCCATCTGCTTCCTTGGAAAACAGGCTCATGGTCTCCCGTCCGATCCAGTAGCACGAGCCTTCATCCCCGAAAAACTGCACCCAGCCGCCGCAGCGTGCAAATTCTTGATCTTTCCCTCGCCCAAACGCGATCGACCCTGTGCCGGATACGATGTTGATGCCTTCCGCACAGGCAAGCGAGCCAGCCCAGCCCACTTCCCCGTCATTGACCACATAAACAGGGATCGGGGCAAACAGTTCGTCCGCTCTCCGCAGGATCTCCGCATCCTTTTCCCGATTTTCGCCATAACAGGGCATCCCCACGCAGATTCCCGCGCAGTCTGTGTGTGCCGCTCCTACGGCAGACAGGCAGTCCAGCACGCCCGCCCGAACAAGCTCCATCGCCGCCTCTACCCCGATCGACTGATAGGAGCAGGTGGGATATTCCACGGTATACACGGGTACACAATCGGCTCTTGCGATCGCAAACGCCGTCTTTGTGCCGCC
>JARIAV010000278.1 GCA_029257685.1 Butyricicoccus sp. | reverse complement strand
AATCCGGCTTTTGATGTACAGCGCCGCCCCGATCCGCGCCGCCGTCCCAATATCTAAATTGCTTTCCCCCCGATACATCGCCGTATGATGCATCGGGGGTTTGTGTATTTCAGGGAAATTTTACTTGCACAGCTGCCCCCTGCCGCCTTATACTAAAATCAACACTTTATTTACAGAAAGGGATCTCTTTTTATGAATATCACAAAACGCGATGTGCTGGAGCTGCGCCGTCGCCTGACAAAGAAGGACTGCTCCTTTACGCGGATGTCAGGCTGCTATGTGGGCGGCACCAAAAACATCGTCCTCAAATTTTCCCAACCCTTCCTCGATCTGGAGGACGATGTCTTCTATAAGTATCTTGAGATCGCGAAAAAAGTGCTTTCCGGCACGCCGGGCGGCAATCTGCTCGAACTCAGCTTTGCGGGTGATGAGGATGCCGTGCTCTGTCAGCAGCTTTTGGGCGCAGTGCGTGAAAGCGAACTGAAAAACGATGGTATGCTGGATCGTTTGTATGAGCAGATCCTGACGCACTACAGCAGCGAGGGGAATTATCTGATCCTGCTGTTCCACGATATCTATGATGTGCCTGCACGCACGACGGACGGTGCAAAGCTGGACGAGTCCGAGGAGATATATTCCTACCTGATCGGCGCGATCTGTCCGGTCGAGCTGTCCAAACCCGGGATCGGCTATCTGGAAGCGGACAACTGCTTTGGCCCCCGTGTACGGGACTGGGTGGTCTCTCTGCCCGAACTGGGGTTTGTCTATCCGGCATTCATCGGCGGCGGCGCAGATGTCAGCTCGGTGCTTTACTATGTAAAAACGGGCAAGCCCTCTCATCCGGAAGTGATGCAGCGCATCTTGGGCTGCATCCCCCAGCGCACCGCTGGAGAGGAAAAGACGGAATTCCAGTCGATCGTGAACGAGGCGTTCGGTTCGGAGCAGGAGGACGCGGAAAACGCCATGCTGACCATTCAAAAGAACCTGAACGAACTGATCCTTGTGCGCGATGCAGACGATCTGCCGCCTGTGGTCATGACCACGGAGACCGTGCAGGATCTTCTGTCTGACGCCCCCATTCCGGATCCGATCAAGGAGCAGATCACAAAATCCTATGCCCATGCCTTCGAGGGGGCTCCCCCTGCCGCTCAGAACCTGCTGGACAGCAAGCTGGTCGCAGCCAGCGCACAGCGCGAACAGACGCTGGCCCTGACCCGAAAGATCGAATCGCTGGAGCAGCAGCTCTCCGAAAAGCCGGAAACGCCAGCGGAAAACGATCTGCCATGGGACGAGACCTCGCCTGCGATCGTGCTGCAGGTCTCCGAGGATAAGGCGCGCCAGATCCAGTCACAGGTCATCGACGGGCAGAAATGCCTTGTGATCCCGCTCGACGAGGGGGATGGCGCACGCATCAACGGCGCACCAGCCGCACTCTGATGCTCCGTGCCGCTTTCTTGCATCCTGCACAGAAATTCCGGCAATCGATACACCATTGCTTGACCTATCTGGCAAAAAAACGTATAATATACTTGTACCAAATCGGTAAAATTTCCAAGAGATATTGTTTTGGATTGAAGGAGGAGTTTCCCCATGGCTTTTGAACAGGAATATGAGAAAAAATGTACCACTGCTGAAGAAGCAGTCAAGGTTGTAAAATCCGGCGATTGGGTAGATTTCGGCTGGTGTACCGGCACTCCGGTTGCACTCGATCACGCATTGGCAGAGCGCGTACCCGAACTCTCCGATGTAAATTTCCGCGGCGGTATCCTGCTGCGTCCGCTCGAGACCTTCGCCGCACCGGAGGCAAACGAGCGTCTGACTTGGAATTCCTGGCACATGTCCGGTCTTGAGCGCAAAATGATCGCAAACGGCAATACATTCTATAACGCGCTGCGCTATTCCGAGCTGCCGCGCTATATCCGCGAGCACTGCGACCCGATCGACGTTGCAATGTTCCAGGTATCCCCCATGGACTCTCACGGCTTCTTCAGCTTTGGCCCGAATGCTTCTCACATGATGGCAGTCTGTGACCGCGCAAAGGTCATCATCGTTGAGGTCAACCCCAATATGCCGCGCTGTCTGGGCGGCTTTGAGGAAGGCATCCACATCTCCCGTGTCGATATGATCGTAGAGCACGAGTCCCCCATCGGCATTCTGGGCGGCGGCGGTGCTGCAAGCGAGGTCGATGAAGCAGTTGCAAAGCTCATCGTAGAGGAGATCCCGAACGGTGCCTGCCTCCAGCTCGGCATCGGCGGCATGCCGAATGCAGTCGGTTCCATGATCGCGCAGTCCGACCTCAAGGATCTGGGCGTACATACCGAGATGTATGTCGATGCTTTCGTGGATATCAGCATGGCTGGCAAGATCACCGGCGCACATAAGTCTATCGACCGCGGCCGTCAGACCTTTGCGTTCGGTGCAGGTACCCAGAAGCTCTATGACTTTATCAACGACAATCCGGAGTGCATGAGTGCACCGGTCGCATACACCAATGACGCGCGCACCATCGCACAGATCGACAACTTCATTTCCATCAACAATGCCGTAAACCTTGACCTGTTCTGTCAGGTCAATTCGGAATCTGCTGGTGTCAAGCACATCAGCGGTGCAGGCGGACAGCTGGACTTCGTGCTGGGTGCTTATCTGTCCAAGGGCGGCAAGAGCTTCATCTGCTGCTCGTCCTCCTTCACCGACAAGAAGGGCAACCTGCAATCCCGTATCCTGCCCACACTGGACAGCGGCTCCATCGTCACCGATGCTCGCCCGAACGTACACTACATCGTGACCGAGTATGGCAAGGTGTGCCTCAAGGGTCTTTCTGCATGGCAGCGTGCAGAGGCACTGATTTCCGTTGCCCATCCGCAGTTCCGCGAGGAGCTCATCGAGCAGGCAGACAAAATGCACATCTGGAAGCGTTCCAACAAGCGTTGATCCAAAATTTCACGCATTCAATCGCACCCCTGCCCACATCGGCAGGGGTGCTGTATCCCAAAGGAGGTCTTATGTATGGCAACCGAAGTATTTTTATCCGAAATCGAACAGCAGGCGCGTGAAGCGATGGAAAGCTTGATTGCGCAAGCAAAGTGCAAGCCGCATGACCTCGTAGTCGTAGGCTGCTCCTCCAGCGAGATCCTTGGCTCCAAGATCGGCACGGCATCCAGTCCGGAGACTGCACAGGCTGTCCTGCGCGGTATCCTGCCCGTTTTGCAGGCGCACGAGCTGGAGCTTGCCGCGCAGTGCTGTGAGCACCTCAACCGCGCACTGATCGTGGAGCAGGCGACCGCCGCACGATTGGGGTATGAGCCCGTCAACGTCGTGCCTGCCCCCAAAGCAGGCGGCTCGTTCGCAACCGCAGCTTGGGAGACCTTCTCCCACCCGACCGCCGTGGAATTTGTCCGTGCAAACGCCGGACTGGATATCGGCGGCACGCTGATCGGGATGCACCTCAAGCATGTGGCTGTTCCGGTACGCCTGTCCTGCAAGCAGATCGGCGAAGCCATGGTGCTTGCCGCCCGCGTGCGGCCGAAGTTCGTTGGCGGCTCCCGTGCAGTCTACGATGCCGCACTCCAATAATTCACAACAAGGAAAGACGATATGCAACTCAAAACGATCTTTTTTGACTTAGACGATACCCTGTACAGCAGTTTCAAAGCAGGCAACCGAGAAGGCTTTGCGCGGTGCGGCGACTATGCGCACACGCATTTCGGGATCCCGGCGGAGGAATTTTCCGAGCGGATGCAGCAGGCACGCCGCACCTTTTCCGCCCGTCTGCCGCGTGAACCAGAGATCCATGACCGTGCACTCTGGGCACAGCACGCCCTCGAATCCTATGGCATCAATCCCATCGCCCATATCGAAGCCCTGTGCGATCTGTATTGGCAGAGCGTCCTCGACCATACCAAGCTCCGCGCCGGTGTTTCCGAGCTGTTCGCGGATCTGCACGCACACGGCATCAAGGTCGGCGTGTGTACCAATATGCTGGTTGGGATGCAGGCGCGCAAGCTGTGTCTCTTGGGCATTGCAGATACCATTGATTTTCTCGTCACCAGCGAGGAAGCCGGTAAGGATAAACCGGATACCGCGATTTTTGCGCTGGCACTGGAAAAGTGCGGCTGCCAGCCCGAGGAAGTGCTGATGGTCGGCGATAACTTCGACCATGATATCCGAGGGGCGCACGCCGCTGGGATCTCCGGTCTATGGCTGCACGTCCACGAAGAAGACCGCCCAACAGCAGACTTCGATTTCCTCGAATCCCCCGATTTTGAACACGCCGCTGACGTGATCCGTGCGCGTTTTCTGAAATAATTTTTATTCCCAAAGGAGACTTGTTCCATGCAGCACTATATGTGTAAGCCACAGGGTGTATGTGCCCGCCTCATTGAATTCGATCTGGACGGTGACGTTGTACATAACGTTTCCTTCACAGGCGGATGCAATGGCAACCTGAAAGCCATCAGTGCCGTGATCGATGGCATGACCGTTTCGCAGATCGAGAAGGTGTTCACCGGCATCGACTGCGGCGGCAAGGGTACTTCCTGCTCCGATCAGCTGGCAAAATGCCTGCATCAGGTGCTGGAAACCGCCAAGGCGTGACCCATTCCGTAACCGCATGAAAAAACCCCTGAACCATCCGTTCAGGGATTTTTTGTTCTTATTCTGCTTCCAGCAGTCGTTCCCAATACCGACTGCGCGCGCACCAGAATGTAAAAGCCATAAGCAGCATCGTAATGGCAAGGGCACTCCAACGACCGATATACGCTGCCCGATATCCACGATTGACGCCGTACATCAGCCCTGCGCCAAGGATATAGACCACAAACCGCATGAAATCGATCTGCTTGAGGGTAAATGTTTTGAGGTGAGTCCACCAGAAAATAATTGCCATGATCCCCACCGTGACGACAAGGGCGCTCCAACGGCCTACATACCCTGCCTTGTACCCCACATTTACACCGCACACGAGTGCAACACCAACGATACAAGTGATAAGTCGAATGAAATCTGCCTGCTTTTCCATACTTGTCTTCATAATGGCACCTCCTCATGCCCTCACAGGAATCTTCCTTTGATACGCCTAGTATAGATCCCTTTTGTCAGGAAAGCAAGATGCAAAACGTCCAAAGCTCCGTCACTTTGTTTGTGCACAATACCTATCCAAAAAGAGTATGAGAGTATATTTATCTGACAAATTATACAAAAAATTTAGGAAGTTGCAAAAGCAGCAAAAGCAACGCACCTGCGATCTCTATTGCGACGATGACATAGTTTTTCGCACGCATCTCCTGACGCACGGTGACGATCCACGAGATCACCAGCAGCGGCAAGGCAGCAAAAACCAAAAGCAGACCCAGCGGCATCAGGACACGAAACAGGATATGAGGATCTGCCACTCCTGTCACAAACAACGGTATCCAGCAGGCAAACCCAATCAGTGCACACCAAATTGCAGCCTTTCTCCATCCATTCATATCCCCTGCTCCTTTCCCACATGATCGAAATATGTGTAATGATATCATGTCTGGAAGCAGAGACGCAAGCTGCAAACCGCACAAAATATCTGCTTTGTTCTTATACAGGATGTCCCCCTATCGTCACCCATTCCAGCGCAGACCCTTGGGATAATGATTCTTGAGCATACCGCCGCTGACCTTGCCCCAGCCAAGCGAAATACCGTCCACCAGCACCAGGGTCCAGCCATTTTCCCCATCACAGGAGAGGGTCTGTCCACAGAGATAGGGGATACTTTCCTCAGCAGTCAGATGCAGGACCCGTTTTGCGTCTGCTTCCCCGAGCGCAAGCGCGAGGGCATGGGACGGCTCAAAGCGTCCCTTTTTGACGGTCCCCAACTGCAAACCCTGTCGGAGCACACGCAGACCACAGGGGTCTGGCATCCCTTCCGGCAGCGCCCAAAGCTGATCCCCACCACGCACAAGATACCGAAAACGGCAATTCAGGGTTTCCGCTTCAAATGTGCGGTACTCTGTCGGGATCTCCTGATCTGTGAGCCCCTTTGCCTGTCTTGGCTCCGGCACATCCCCTTCCTGAGCAGTATGGGTCAGGACGGCGGCAAAATGTCCCTCTCCATCCAGCTTATGCGGAAAGAGCCGGCAGGTCTTGGAAAGTTCTTCTCTGCCATTTGCGATCCAGTCCGGTCTTCCCTGTGAAAAATAAACCTGTTCCGGTACGTCTGCAACAGAAAACGCAGGATGGCGATCTAAAAACTCCTGTACGCTGCCTTCATCCTCCTCGGGTGCAAAGGTGCAGGTCGAATAGACGATCTTCCCGCCAGTGCGCAGCATGACTGCCGCACAGTCCAAGATCTCCGCCTGTCTCTCGGCACATTTTTGCGGCGCATCCGGTGTCCATTCCGTGACCGCGATCTCCTCCTTACGGAACATCCCCTCACCTGAGCAGGGCGCATCGACCACGATGCAGTCAAAGTAGCCTGCAAACCGTTCTGCCAGTCTCTGCGGTGTCTCATTGGTCACCAGACAATTGGTAATGCCTGCACGCTCCACACTCTGTGCCAAAATCTTGGCGCGTGTCGGATGGATCTCGTTTGCGACAAGCAGCCCTTTTCCCTGCAAGTATCCTGCGAGATGGGTCGTCTTGCCGCCGGGTGCCGCGCAGAGATCGAGTACACGCATCCCCGGCTCAGGTGCCGCCAGCGCGCCGACCGCCATAGCGGATGGCTCCTGAATGTAGTACAGTCCCGTCTCATAATAGGGATGTCTGCCCGGTCTGGTATCCGGATCATAATAAAAGCCGTGCGCGGCCCACGGGATCGGATGCAACCCAAACAGCCGGTCAAGCGTCAGCTTTTCGCCCCCCTGCTTCAAAGGATTGCGGCGCAGCCCGTAGGAGCGTCCCTGCTCCATCGCCTGCACGAATGCAGGGAATTCCTCCCCCAGCAGACCTTCCATGCGCCTTAAAAATTCAACTGGTAATGCCATACCATATCCTCCTGTTTTCATTATAGGTCCCCGTTCGGTGTATGTGTCTGTTCTCTGCTTCGCCGGTTTTTCCGTCTCCTGCACACACTTTTATACACGATACACGGCAGTCCTTCAGATATCATTTCTATTTCCGTAATATTTTATCATAGCTGCGCCTATTTGAACAACTACTTTGTTAAATGCACCCTTGACATTCCAAATACGCTTTGATACAATGGTTTTAGCAAAATCGATTGATAAATTGAACTTTAGATTGTGATTGGTCATGTAGGCAAAAACAAATTTCTTCGGCAATCTTTTTTATTGCCTGCACGGAAGTTTGGTTTTTTCTTTGCCTTCTCTGCATATAAAATTTACAGACCCAGAAAGGTTGTTACGATCCATGTTTTCCAAACTCAAACGTATGTTCAACAGCGAAAATAATCTGGAGATCCCCGCACCGATCGCAGGCAAGGTCTGTCCGCTTTCTGCGGTGAACGATCCCACCTTTTCTCAGGAGATCCTCGGCAAGGGCTGTGCCATTGTACCATCTGTAAACAAAGTCGTTTCTCCCGTGGACGGCATCATCTCCATGATGTTCGAGACCGGACACGCCGTCTCGATCGAGACAGCAGACGGTGTAGAGATCTTGGTACACGTCGGACTGGATACGGTCATGCTCAAGGGACAGCACTTTACGCCCCACTGCACCACGGGAGACAAGGTAAAAGCAGGCGATCTGCTGCTCACCTTCGATGCCGATGCGATCCGTGCCGCCGGATATGAAATGATCGTTCCCGTCCTGATCTGCAATGCAGAGGATTTTAGCGAGATCTCCATGACTGCACCCGAACAGGTTCAGGCATTGGAACCGCTTTTGACCCTGAAAAAATAAATATCGGAGGTTTTCTCAGATGCAAACATCCCTCATCCTGCTTGCTGTGCTTGTCGTTCTCATCGCAGGCGTGGTGTTCTATCTCGCGCGCAAGCCCAAGGCAAAACATGTCAGCGCAGGGAAGAACTATCTGGCAGAGGAAGACTATCAAGGACTTGCACAGGT
>JARIAV010000251.1 GCA_029257685.1 Butyricicoccus sp. | reverse complement strand
GACACCTCACTCTATGAGGCAGCCGTGCTCGACGGCGCAAGCAAGACCCAGCAGGCGCGCTATATCACGCTGCCGTCCCTGTATCCGATGATCATCCTGATGTTCATCATGGCTGTCGGCCGTATCTTTGCTTCTGATTTTGGTCTGTTCTATCAGGTCACACGCGGCGCAGGTCAGCCGCTGACACCGGTCGTTGCGACCTTCGACGTAAAGATCTTCCAAATGGTCACCACGAGCCCGAATCTCGGACAGAACGCAGCCGCTTCGCTGTTCCAGTCCATCGTCGGCTGTCTGACCATTCTGGGTGCAAACTGGATCGTGCGTAAGGTCGATCCGGACAGTGCAATGATTTAAGGGGGACAGAGCACTATGGCTGAAATGACACATAAGAGACGTTCTGAAAAAACGGAGAACGAGAACGGCTCTCGCCTCAACCGCATCAAGCCGGTCACAAACTTTTTCTTCAATCTGCTGTTCACGCTGCTGGCACTGTCCTGCCTGCTGCCGATCGTCTTCATCTTCATCATCTCCATTACCGATGAAAACGTGATCCGCACACAGGGCTATCAGTTCTATGTCACGGCGCAGACGATCTCGACCAAGGCGTATGAATACCTGTGGACACAGCGCGCGACCATCTGGAACGCGATGTGGGTCTCCATCAAGGTCACGGTCATCGGCACCGCACTCGGCGTCATGCTGACGACCCTCATGGGCTATGTACTGTCGCGCAAGGAGTATAAGCTCAAGAAGTTCTATACCATGCTCATCTTTATCCCGATGATCTTCAGCGGCGGTCTGGCGGCTTCCTATGTCGTCAATACACAGATCCTGCATCTGGGCAATACCCTCGCGATCCTCATCCTGCCGCTGGCAGTTTCCAGCTTCAATGTCATCATTGCGCGCACCTTCTTCCAGACAACGATCCCGGATTCCGTCATCGAGTCTGCCAAGCTGGATGGCGCGTCCCAGTGGTCGATCTTCTTCCGCATCGTGCTGCCGATCTCCAAGCCTGTTCTGGCAACGATCGCTTTGTTCCTTGCATTCGGCTACTGGAACGACTGGTATCAGTCCATGCTGTACATCAAGGATCAGGATCTCCAGTCCCTGCAGGCAATGCTCAACAGCATGCAGAAGAATCTGGAATACCTGACCAAGAACCCGACCGCAGGCCTCACATCCACCGACATGATCCGCCTGATGCCGCAGGAATCCGTGCGTATGGCGATCGCCTTTGTCGTTGCGGTTCCGATCGCGTGTGTTTATCCGTTCTTCCAGAAATACTTTATTTCCGGTCTGACCGTTGGTGCAGTCAAGGGATAAACATGGTTCCCTAAATATTGGCATCGTTTATAAAACGATACGATATACAAACACGAGGAGGAGAAAAAATGAAAAAAATGAAGAAGCTCATCACGTTCCTGCTGGCATGTACGATGATGCTGGGTGTATTCTCAGGCTGCGGCGGCAATGGCAACAACAAGTCCGATGCAGGGGGATCTGCAGACGGTATCGTGAACCTCAAGTGGGTCGCTGTCGGCAACGGTATGCCGGACAACTATACAGAGTGGAAGGCAAAGATGGACTCCTATCTGGAAGAAAAGATCGGCGTACATCTGGATATGGATATCATCAGCTGGGGCGACTGGGATCAGCGCCGCAACATGATCGTTTCCACCAATGAGCCGTATGATATCATGTTCACAAACAACGGTACCTTCTATAAGGATGTCAACATGGGCGCGTTTGCAAAGCTGGATGATCTGATGGATCAGGTACCGGCCCTGCGCGACTTCATCCCGGAAGATTACTGGGAGGCTTGTAAGGTAAACGGAAGCCTGTACGGCGTGCCGTCCTATAAGGATTCCTCTGCGACCTTCTTCTTCGTTTACGATCAGGAGCTGGCAGAAGCGACCGGTCTCGACTACAAGAATGCACATACCCTGCCGGAGGTCAAGAAGGTCCTCGAGGCAATGTACAATACCGAAACCGCAAACCACGCCAAGGGAACCCCTGTGTTCTATGTGCATCAGGGCGGCGTCGATGCGATCTATGGCTCCAAGTATGATGATATCTCTGCCGGCTGCCCGGCGATCGGCGTATCCTACAAGAATGGCAAGCCGGAGGTCGTTTCCGTATTCGAGCAGGAAGACATCATCTCTGATCTGACCGTTCTGCAGGAGATGTATGCAGAGGGTCTCATCAACTCGGATGCAAATATCCTCACTGAGGTTCCGAAGTACAATCCTTGCGGCATCGGTCAGGGCTGGCCGTCCGCTGCGGATACCATCTGGGGCCCGAACATGGGCATCAAGGATCTCAAGGCGATCGCGGTACAGTGGGGTGACACCGTGCTGTCCAATGCGACCGTTCAGGGCTCGCTCAACTGTATCTCGGCTTCCTGCGCACATCCGGACAAGGCACTGCAGCTGCTGGAGCTGGTAAACACCGATTCCAAGGTGCGTGATATGCTGTTCTACGGTCTCGAGGGTGACAACTTCGACTACACGCCGGACGGCAAGGTACATAAGAACAACACCGAATGGAAGATGGCAGGCTACACACAGGGCACCTTCTTCAATGTCACCACACTGGATACCGACGCTGAGAACCAGTGGGATGAAGTAAAGCAGCAGAACGAGAATGCAGTTGCATCCCCGATCCTGGGCTTCTCCCTGAACAAGGAGCCGATCAGCGATAAGCTGGACAGCATTATCGCGATCTTTACAGAATGGCGTCCGGCGCTCATGACCGGCGCAGATCCGCAGGCACGCGACAAGATGCTGTCTGCTATGAAGAATGCAGGTCTCGATGATGTGATTGCAGAAGTGCAGTCTCAGATCGATGAATGGATCGCTTCCAAATAAATCAGGTAATACGCTTTACCTGAAGGGTGGGGCTGTTGATTGGAATGGCCCCACCTTTTTTCTATCTGAAAGTCCTCTACGATCCCCTGTATGAACAGGAAAGGAGAATTTTATGTATTTTATCGACGAACGGATCCAAAGGATCTGCGATCAGCTCAAGAACTTCCGGTTTTTGAAATCGGTCGATCTGAACGAATGGGAATATAAGCGCGGACAGTTCTTCCGCCCTGCGGAGGCCGAGCAAAGCGAGACCCCGTGGGAGCCCTTCGACTGCAAGACCATGCGCTGGTATGCCCATGCAGATGGCTCTGCCGATGGCAAGTTCAAGGGACAGAACACCGATTTTCACGGCATCGCCGGTGTGCATTACTGGTTCCGCTGCCATGCGACCATTCCGGAGGAGTTCGATGGACAGTCGGTCTGGTTCCGCATCGGCACGCAGATCGATGAATGGGACGATGCCAAAAACCCACAGTTCCTCGTGTTCCTCAATGGCGAGGTGGTGCAGGGTGCGGATATGAACCATCGTGAGATCCTCATCAGCCGCTGTGCAAAGGGTGGGGAATCCATCGATATCGATATTCAGGCCTATACCGGGATCATGCATCTGGAGTTTGCCTTCCAGACCAGTTTCTACACACTGGACGAAAAGATCAACCATCTGTACTATGATCTGCTCATCCCACGTCAGGCGTTTGCCCGCATGGACGCAGACAGCAAGGTCAGACTCGATCTGCAGACCGTGCTCAATGATACCATCAATCTGCTCGATCTGCGTATCCCCTATTCGGAGGCGTTCTATGCGTCGGTCGATGCAGCACAGGCATACATCACGGAAAATCTGTACGAGAAGATGGGCGGCTATGAGGATATCATTGCGACCTGTATCGGCCATACCCATATCGATGTTGCATGGTGGTGGACGGTCGCACAGACCCGGGAAAAGGTGGTACGCTCCTTTGCGACCGTGCTCAAGCTCATGGAGGAGTACCCCAACTATAAATTCATGTCCAGCCAGCCCGTGCTCTATGATTTCCTCAAGCAGCGCTATCCGGAGCTGTTTGAAAAGATCAAGCAGCGTGTTGCAGAAGGCCGCTGGGAGGTCGAGGGCGGCATGTGGCTGGAAGCCGACTGCAACCTGACCTCAGGAGAGTCTCTGGTGCGTCAGTTCCTGTACGGCAAGCGCTTTTTCCAGAAGGAATTTGGCAAGGACAACCGCATCCTGTGGCTGCCTGATGTATTCGGCTATTCGGGTGCCCTGCCGCAGATCATGAAAAAGTGCGGCGTGGATTACTTCATGACGACCAAGCTGGCATGGAATCAGATCAATCAGATCCCGAACGATACCTTCCTGTGGCGCGGCATCGACGGCTCGGAGGTGCTGACCCATCTCATCACCACACTGGGCATCGATCAGGACCCCAAGGAGAGCTTCTTTACCACTTACAATGGCATGCTGCATCCGGGCTCGATCATGGGCGGCTGGGAGCGCTACCAGAACAAGCAGATCAATTCCGATATCCTGATCTCCTACGGCTATGGAGATGGCGGCGGCGGCCCGACCCGCGAGATGCTGGAGACCTCCCTGCGCATGGAAAAGGGCATCAAGGGTATCCCCAAGGTACGTCAGGAGACTTCCCGCACCTATTTTGAGGAGCTGGATGCACGGGTACAGAACAACCCGCGTCTGGACACATGGGAGGGCGAATTCTATTTTGAATATCACCGCGGTACCTATACCTCGATGGCACGCAACAAACGAGCAAACCGTAAGAGTGAGCTCATGATGATGGATCTGGAGCTTCTGGGCATCCTCGCAAAGGATTATCCCAAGGAGGCGGTGGATCGCCTGTGGCGCGATGTGATCCTGCTCAATCAGTTCCATGATATCCTGCCGGGCAGCTCCATTGCCGAGGTCTATGAGGTCACGAAGCAGGAGTATGAGGCACTCGAACAGGAGGTACAGCAGCGGATCGGTGACCTGCTGCAAACACTCACACCGGAGGGGCAGGATCTGACCGTGTTCAATACCCTTGGGTTCTCCCGAAACGATGTCGTGCATCTGGGTCAGGTCGATGCCTCGGCACTGCGTCAGGGAGACAAGGTATATCCGGTTCAGCAGACGGCACAGGGCGCGATCGCCTATCTGGAGGCGCTGCCGTCCAAGGGCTGGCGCTGCTTTGGTCTGACAGAGAGCGACGCAGGCTCCCCGTTCGTGCGCACGGACGATCACCATCTGGAGACCCCGTTCTATCGCGTGGTGCTGGACGAGGCAGGCCGCTTTGTCTCCCTGTTCGACAAGACCGAGGAACGCGAGCTGTGCAAGGCTGGACAGGCGATCAATACCCTGCGTCTGTACGAGGACAAGCCGGTCTATTATGATAACTGGGATATCGATATGTACTACACGGAAAAAAGCTGGCCGGTCGATACCCTTGTCTCGATGGAATGGATCGAGGACGGTCCCGTGCGTACCACCCTTGCGCTGGAATACAAGTGCTGCAACAGCACCATCTGGCAGAAGATCCATTTTTATGCGGATCTGCGCCGCATCGACTTTGAGACACAGGCGGACTGGAAGGAACACCAGCACCTGCTCAAGGCAGAGTTCCCCGTGGACATCCACACTGACGAAGCGACCTTTGAGGTACAGTTCGGCAACGTCACCCGTAAGGTACACACCAATACCTCCTGGGAGAAGGCAAGATTTGAAAGCTGCGGACAGCGCTGGATGGATCTCTCCGAGGGACATTACGGCGTGAGCCTGCTCAACGACTGCAAGTATGGGCATAGCGTGCGTGACGGTGTCATCGGTCTGACCCTTATCAAATGCGGTATCGAGCCCAACCCCAACACGGACAATGAAATGCATACCTTCACATACAGCCTGTATCCGCATAGCGGCGGCTGGCGTGAGGCAGGCACCCTGCATGAGGCAGCCAAGCTCAATCAGCCGGCATACGCTCGCATCGGCGGCAAGGAAGGCACCTGCATGAGCTATGCTTCGGTCGATCGCAGCAATGTGATCCTGGAGACCATCAAGCAGGCAGAGGAAGGCGAAGGAACCGTTCTGCGTCTGTATGAATCGGAGAACGCACGCACCAAGGTCAAGGTCACACTGCCGCAGGGCGCAAAGCAGGTCTATCTGACCGATCTGCTCGAGCATGCAGAGTCCGAGCTGCCCGTCGAAGATGGAACGGTAACGCTGGTCATCAAGCCCTACGAGATCCTGACCCTTCTTGTAAAATAAGCGTAGTTTTTTGTAAGAGAAACTGATATACTGGAAATGATTCCCAATGGGATCATGATTCATGAGGATCGAAAGGAGATCTAACTATGAAACGATCGGAAATCAACAAGGCACTCAAGGAACTGGAAGCAATGTGCGAGGAATACCGCTGCTTCCTGCCGCCGTTCTGCCACTTCACCCCAGAGGAATGGCAGACCAAGGGACATGAGTATGACGAAGTACGCGACTGCATGCTCGGCTGGGACATCACCGACTACGGCATGGGTGACTTCGATAAGATGGGATTTTCGCTCATCACCATCCGCAATGGCAACCAGCACATGCAGGACAAGTATCCGAAGGTATATGCGGAAAAGCTGCTCTACCTCAAGGAGGGTCAGTATTCCCCGAACCATTTCCACTGGTACAAGACCGAGGACATCATCAACCGCGGCGGCGGCAACGTCCTCATCAAGGTATACAACAGCCTGCCGGATGAGTCTATCGACTATGAGTCTGATGTGACCGTTCATACCGATGGACGCACCTACACCGTTCCGGCTGGCTCGGTCATCCGCCTGACCCCCGGCGAGAGCATCCACATCCAGCAGTACATGTACCATGACTTTAACGTAGAGCCGGGTACAGGCGACGTGCTTCTGGGCGAGGTCAGCCAGTGCAACGATGACAATACCGACAACCGGTTCAATCCGCCGGTCGGCCGCTTCCCGGAGATCGAGGAGGACGAGCCGCCGTATCGTCTGCTCTGCAACGAGTATCCGGCTGCAAAGTGATCCGTTCCATATCGTTTGATGTCATGAAGTCCCCATCGATTTGATGGGGACTTCAGATGCTCAATGAGAGATCCACATGAATTGGACGAAACACATGGGTAAATACAGCAAATTTTTCCACATGAAAGCATATCGCCGTACCTTCATCACCTATCAGGTGATCGCGCTGCTGTTTGCGGTGACGATCCTTGGGTTCGTGTATCGCGATATGTTCAATACCGCACAGGAAAACTTCATCGTAGAGTCCACGCAGACCTACGAGAATATCGATCGGGCCGTTGGGAATGTGATCGCCTCGATCGATCGTTTCTATACACAGCTCTATGCATCGCCCAGCGTTGCAGAGGATTTCTTCCGGTACTTCGGCGCCACCGCAGAAGAATATACGGCACGCCGGCTGGAGCAGCCGCACGATCCCGATACCAATATCCTGATGGATTTCAAAAAGCTCGTACTCAGCAGTGAAAACAGCATCAGCCACATCATCTGTTATGCACCGGAAAATGTCGTGGATCTGGAATTCAACGACCGTGGAGATGCACGCCACCGGATCATCACGACCGAGGAGGCGGAGGCGATCTGCCGATCGAGCTGCTTTTATCAAATGGATATCCACCGCAATTCGGCGTATCTGGGAAAGATCAGCATCGTATTCGATCTCAATGGGTTCATGGATAAATACTTTGAGGATGCGCCGGGGCGCAGCATCTGTCTCGTGCAGCCGTACAGCGTGATCGCACGCGGTGATATTCCCCTGACCCTGTCACAGGCGAATTTCCTTATGGCGCAGAGCGGTCTGATGCGGCATATCAGGAGCAATACATATTATTGTGCGGCGTATATCTCGCAGCACCTGCCATTGAGTGTATTGTATCTGGCGCAGCCGCAGGAGCTCATGCACAAGATGTATCAGAAGTTCAGTCTGCTGATCCTGTGCTTCCTCATGGGCTTTGGGGCGATCAGCGCGGTATTGATCCGCCGCTTCTCTCAGGATATCGGGTATATCAATACCATATTGGGCAGTATGGCCGAGGCGGAAAAGGAGAATTTCACCCCGATCTCCATTATGGGCAACAATCCGGAGTATGACGCGATCGTGCGCGGACTCAATGCTCTGTATGCACATTTGGACAACCTCATCCAGCAGGAGTATAAGCTCACCATTAGCCAGCAGAAGGCGCAGATGGATATGCTCAGTGCCCAGCTCAATCCCCATTTCTTATATAACACGCTGGAACGTATCCGAATGCGTGCGCTCATCGCCAACGCGCCCGATGTGGCAGAGGCTACCGCTGGTCTGGGGCTGCTGTACCGCAATATCGTGAAGACCAAGCCCGTGATCCCCATGCGGGAGGAGCTTGAGATCACCAGACAGTATCTCGACCTCATGACCTTTCTGTATGGCGATCAGTTCCTGTATTATTTCGATATCGATCCGGAGATCGAGGAGGCGATGACGCCTAAGATCTGGATCCAGCCGATCGTGGAGAACTTCTTCAAGCATAACTTCCAGCAGGACGATCAGATCAAGGTCATCGTGATCGAGATCAAGGCAACGACAGACGGCTGTGAGTGCCGGTTCTTCGATAATATCGGCTGTGTACCGCTGGAGCGTATGGAGGAGATCAACCGCGCGCTGGCCAGTGAGGACGCACAGGTGCAAGGGATCGGCCTGTACAATGTACTGCACAGACTGCGTCTTTTTTACAGCGGGGATGTCTGTATGACGATGGAACAAAACGATCCCACTGGGGTCTGTATTCATATTGTTTATAAAAAAAGGAGTGTGACCGATGTACCGCCTGCTGATCGTGGATGATGAAAAAGATATCTGTGAAAATGTGAAATATCTGCTTGATTGGACAGAATATGGCTTCACCTCCATCATGACTGCCACTTCCTACACGGAAGCGGTCAATCTTGCCGTGGATTTCCAGCCCCATGTCGCATTGGTGGATATCAATCTGAACGCCTATTGGGGCTATGATCTGGTCAATCACCTCAAAAGTCTGGGGCTCAAGACCGTATTCTGCATGATTTCCGGCTTTGAAGATATCCAGTATCTGCGGCGCTCGATGCAGGCGGGATCTTCGGATTATCTGCTCAAGCCCATCAACACCGCGGAGCTGCGCAGCTTTCTGGAGCGCACGGTCGTCAATACCCTGAAGGGGCAGCTGCGCCGGAACGATCTGCAGCCGCAGGAATTGGATCCCGTGCTCAAGGTCCCCTATAACAGCCTGTCCAAGATCACAAACAAGATCATTCTGGTCGTGAAAACAGATTATCACAGTTCCCTGAGCCTCACTTCGATCGCGGACAGCTTTCAGATGAGTGGGAAATACATTGGGCGGATCTTCCTCAAGGATACCGGCATGAAGTTCAGCGATTATCTGACGGCCTACCGGATGCTGCAAGCCAAGCAGCTGATCCTCAATACACAGGAAAAGATCCTGGTCATTGCGAACATGGTGGGCTATATGCAGCTCAACCATTTCTATATCCACTTCAAGAATTACTTTGGATTTTCTCCCAGCACGCTGCGCAGCATCGAGCAGCCGGACAGCACGGAAAAGGAGGAGCTGCCTTGAGAAACCGCTGGATCATGGGGCTCTCTCTCGCACTTATGCTCCTGCTGTTCGGCTGTACACAGCCGCAGCGTGTACAGGAGGAGGAGACGCAAGCCCCTGTCGTTTTGCGCTACTATACCATTGGGCGCGAGGATCGGGATCTTCGGCAGGTCAACGAGGCCCTCAACGACCTGTTGATGGAGCGGTATGGCTTTCAGATCGATTATCGAAAGATCGATTGGAATACCTATCAGGATACCATCAACGGTATGTTCAATACCAATCAGGATTTCGATATCGTGTTCACATGGGATATGTATTATCTTCAAAATGCGGTGAACGGCGTTTTTCTCCGGCTCAACGATTATTTGGAGCATGAGGGAAAGGCCCTGTATGATGTGGTCGATCCGCGGCTTTGGCAGGGGGTCTCGATCCACGGCGGGATCTTCGGGGTGCCGACCAATAAGGAGCTGGCGCCGGTCGTTCAATTCCTCTTTTCCGAAGAGCTCGTAAACAAGTATGATCTGGATATGGACGACTATCCCACGCTGGAATCCTTAGAGCCGGTATTCGCGCAGATCACAGCGCAGGAACCCGATGTGATCCCGCTGCTGCTTACCTCACAGCGGCTCAATCTCGCAGAGATGCTGGGCTATGAGTATATCGCCGGTGAAGATCTGCCGCTGGTGGTGCGATACGGGGACAAGACCGGAACGATCGTCAACCTCTATGAAACGCCGGAGATGCAGCAGCTACAGCAGACCCTGCACCGCTTCTATCAGAAGGGATACATCAATGCGGATGCGACCCTGCGCACAGCCATCTCCCGCTTCCATGCAGAACGCGCTTTCTGCCGCATCGGGGTCGGCGGTCCGGATACCGCCTCCAGCTTTTCCGTTGATTTTGGCTATCCGATCACGGCACACTTTGCCGGACAGCCATGGATCACGAACGCCTCCTCCCGCAGTGCGATCATGGCAGTCAATGCACGCTCTGCCCATCCCAAGGAAGCTCTGCAGTTCCTGTCTGCGGTCAATCAAGATCCTGAGGTCCGGAATATGCTGAACTTCGGGATCGAAGGGGTACATTATCAGCTGAGTGAACAGGATCAGGTCGAGATCCTGTCGAACGGCTATCGAGGGGTCCCTTATACGCAAGGGAACTGGTATATCCTCAAAACGATGGTGGGAGAGGATCCGCAAAAATGGGAGCACTATAAAGCGTACAATGCAAAGGTACAGACCTCGTGCATCCTGGGCTTTGCCCCCGATCTTCAGGAACTCGAACAAGAATATCAGAAGGTCTCCGAGATCTATAATCGATTCGATAACGCGCTGCTGACTGGCTCGGTCGATCCCGTGATCTTTCGCGCCCGTGCATTGGAGGATATGAAAAAAGCCGGTATCGACCGGCTGCAAAAAAAGTTGCAGGCACAGGTCGATGCATGGCTCCTGTGACCCCAAAAGAAAATCATTGAAAGTTGAGGCGACGCAAATGCGCAAGCTCCCTGCACCAGAAAATCCGGTGTTCCAATTTTTAGAAAAAGTATTCGATCTGATGGTGGCCAATGTGCTTTTCCTGTTATGCAGCATCCCTGTCTTCACGCTGGGGGCGGCTCTGACAGGGATGCTGCAAGTCGCTCAGGATCAGATCTTCCACGAAGAACAGCCGGTCGTCCGCCGCTTCTTCTCCGCCTTCCGCAAGAATTTCAAGCAGGCGACTGCGGCGTGGCTCATGCTGCTGGTGTTCCTGATCGGTATGGGCTGCAATTCCATGCTGGTCGTTGCCTATCTGCGGGGGTGGGTGTCGCAGATCGTCAATATCCTGATCTGGGTGCTTGTCGCCGTTGTCGTATGCATCATGTCCTATCTGTTCCCCCTCATCACACGCTATGAAAACAGCATGCATCAGCAGCTCAACAACAGTCTGATCCTTGCCGTTGTCAAGCTGCCCCGCACCATCCTGCTTGCCATCCTCAATACCTTTGTATTCTGGATCCCGTTCTTCTCCATGCAGACCTTCCTCAGCACGTTGGTCTTCTGGATCATCATGGGCTTTGCCTTTGTCGCATATTGTGACCT